>DRHE01000195.1 GCA_011049745.1 Spirochaetales bacterium
GCTGTAGAGCCTCCTCATTATTTTCTTCTTTTAACGATATATTTCCCAACCCCATTAACGCAACCGTATTTTTTGAATCTACTGTTAAAACATATTCAAAATATTCGCGGGCCTTTGGATAATTTTCCTCTATTAAACTGATCTCACCTAATGAGGCTTGCGCTTGAGCATGTTCTTTCTCGATCCCGATTAATTCTTGCAAAAACCCCTTTTGGGCGGCCACGTTGCCCCTGATCCCCTCTATAAGAGAAAGATTAAAAAGAGCATCCGTGTTTTGAGGATCTACGGCAACAAGTTCATTAAGTTCCGCTTGAGCCTCATCCAGTCTGCCGGCAAGCAGTAAGAGCCTTGAATAGAGAAGCCTGGTTTCCCGGCTCTCCGGTTCTTTTGCTGACGCCTGCTCATACTCTGACAGAGCTTTTTCCGGATCACCAACCGAAATATAAAAGCTTATACTCGCATAGGGCAGCTCATCTTCAACAGCTTCTTCCGGAACATCTTCTATTGAACTACAGCCGGTTAAAAAGATAAAAAGTATTATTAAAGCTAAAGCCGAACTTCCCCGCAACATCATGCCTCCGTAATACAGAAGTAGTTTAATATATCTATCTTATTTATTTTGCACAACCTTGAATCTTTAAAGTTCTGTTGATAGAATTACACCTCTATGAAAAAGAAGTTCTCATTCTGGTACTGGCTTATACCATTGTTATATATTGGCGTGGTACTCTTCTTTTTTTACCTGCAATTCTCGGCAAAAGAACAATTCAGCGAAAAAGTAGGCAACCTGGTAATCTCAGGAGAGAGCTCAAAGGGCCGCGGCCTGAATAAGCAGGTAATTCACAGATTAAATATTCACATCAATGGTTTTGAATTTAACTTTTATAAAAAGAATCCCTTAATTATCCAAATAGAAGATGAAACAGAAATAAAACTGGCAGTCAAATCATTCTATACCTTTTCCAGGGGAATTGATCTTCAATTCGATGAAGGTTTAACAATACGCTTTACCATAAAAGATGAATCCGGTGACACTCTTTCTCTGGAACCTATTGTATCTTCTAAATTCCTGGATTACCTGACCCTATCAATTCCCCTGGATATTACAAAAACAAAAACAGAAAAAATAGCCGGCTTGCCGTTATACTCTCTCAATTCAGATTCCGGAAGTTACTTTATATCACTGCCTCACGATTCGGAAATAAATTTTACGACAAAGTATCTTACTTTAAAAAGAGAACTCCATAATCAGAAAAATACTGTATATATAGAACGTACCGGAAACAGGAAGGTAAATCCTTACCTATACTGGTTTTCAAAAAGCGAATATTTCGTTGACAGAAAAGAATTCAAAGACAGATTAAATACCTTTCTTGATAAATCCTATCAAACCTGGCAGAAAGATGAGTTCCAGGGCACAGAAAGCCCATTGCGGGTTGAAAGCTTAATAGCTGCTCTTTTTTCTGAATCCCTGAACCGCGGCGACTATCAGAAAATCTTTTTCCCCGCAGTCAGGCAATTCAGAAGAGTAATGTCTGCTAACCCCGGGGAGCTTCTTCCTGCTTATACCACACCCTATCTTGGCGGCTTGCAAAAGTATTATAATTACTCACGGGGGTTGGAATCCATCCGGATAGAAAAGCTTACCGATGAGATAAAAAATTCTGATCTTTCCCTTTTGCAGCTTCCACATCTGCTTCGCTTCATTCTCAATCACGCTCCCTTCTCTCTGATTGAAGAGGTTATTCGCCTGACAGATGGTATAGACATTGAAAAATTGTCAACAGAAGAGTTCCTCGCTCTTCTGGATCTTTATTCAGATATTTCCTCATTTATCGGTTTAAGCGACTCCACCACCTCAAAGATCTGGGACATATTCAGCCAAAGGCTGCTGCCGGGAATAATCGAAACTGATCAGGGTTTTTTCCTGGTTCAGGAAAAAACAGCAACCGGATTGCCGGTGCTGACAAACGAAGAATATATTGTAGACCTCTATCTATCAATTAAAGGCGGAAGTTTGCTTCTCTCACTAGGTGATTTGCTCAACGAAGCCGCATTCACTGCTATCGGCAGAAACCTGATCTTCTACGCACTGGGAAGAGCCGCCCATACCCCTGATAGCAGCCACCTCCCCCTGCGCCTTAAGATCAATCAGAATAGAATAATTGAACAAGCAGGAATAATTCCTGCAGAAGATATTTACCCCCTTATAGCTGATAATAAATATCTCCCCCGGGAAATTCCCCTATACATCTATTTATATCCCGGCTCCTGGATTTGGACTGCCTCTCAAGTTATTGACATCGAAATTGCCGAGGATGTATACAGCTTTTATCTATCCTTTCCGGTAAAGGGAAGTCACTATTTAATTATTCAGGGTTTGAAGCCATTCAGCCGTCTGGAACTGCACGGAATACCATGGCAGCCGGATGCCCGCTATTTTCAATACAGCAACGGCTGGTTCTATGAAGCTGAATCCCAGACCCTATTCCTGAAATTAACCCATAGAACTGAGATCGAGAAGATCATTATCCGTTATTGATTCCACCGCTTTCTTTCAGAGCTGCGGTAATATATTCTTATTATTCGTTTATAAAGCCCATGTTCCAGTCTGGCAAGTTGTTTCCATGCGCATGGTTGACAATATAGCAGAATAGCGCCACTATTATGCTATGACTGGATTCGAGATACATTTGAAACCGTCGGCTGTCAAAGACATGGACAGGCTGCGTAAATACGATGCTGCAATGGTCGCTGACGGAATGGAAAATCATCTTTCTCATAATCCAACTAAAGAAAGCAAGAGCCGGATCAAGCGACTCCGAGGAATCTCGAATCCCGACTATCGCCTCCGGCTGGGTTACTATAGGGTTTTCTATAATGTTGATAATGCGAAACACACGGTCGATGTGCTGAGGATTCTACACAAGGATCAGACGCACAGATACTACGAGGAGGAGGTACAGAAATGAAAGTAGCGCCGATGGGAGAAGTCAGGAACCATTTTGGCAAATACCTTATGGCTTGCAATGATGAGCCGATATTTGTGACAAAGAACGGCAAGATCACAGCAGTCATTGAACACATTGAGGACTCAGGCATCGAGGATTTTCTTTTAGAGCGCGATGCTCGCTTCCGGCGGATGCTTGACCGAACGAAACGAGAAAAGGGCGGTATGTCGCTCAAACAGTACCGTAAGGCGAGAGATATCTGATCCTTCATTGTATGCCTTACTTATGGATTGGCTCATATTATTTCTTTTCCAAAGACACAGTAGGTTTGGTTATATATTGCGATAAGGCCTCTCTTGCTTTATTGCCTCGTGTATGAATATTTTAAACGTACAGATTAAGGACTGATTTTTAACTGAAAATGCTTATTTACACTATTTTTTGACCAATATTCTTATGTTAATGTCAATTGCTAATAGGCACAATAGAATATGGCAAACAGACATTCAAAACAGCTA
>DRHE01000196.1 GCA_011049745.1 Spirochaetales bacterium
AAAGAGGCTGATGCCAGCATCACTCCTTCCCCGGAAACATTAAAAATACCGGTTCGCCCGGCAATAAGGACTCCCAGGCTGGCCATGGTATAGATAGTGGCATAAACTATAGTCTGCGAGATAAAAGAGGTCAAAAAATCCATGCTACCTCCCCTCTTCCATTTTTTTTCTGATTACAACTAGAATCAGTACAATAACCGCCTGCATTATAAAAACCATCTCCACGGGTAGCTGCATGGTACGCTGAAGAGAATCCGCCCCTACCAGGAGTACGGACATAAAGAAGGCAGCCACCGGTATACCCAGTGGGTTTCCCCCGCTTACCAGGCAGGTCAATATACCGAATACACCATATTGGGCGCCGCTGGTCTTGGCAAAACCCTCAATCAATTTTCCCTGAATAGCCATAACCTCCAGGGCCCCGCCCAATCCGGCCAGAGCCCCCCCTAAAAGAAAAGTTATCATAATTGTCTTTGAGAAATTTATGCCGTAAGTTTGAGCTGCAGAGAGGTTGTAGCCCACTGCGGTAATTTCATAGCCCAGGCGGGTCTTCTTCATCAATACATACATCACCAATATTGCCAGTAAAGCAAAGATTATAGAGGAAGGTATACCCCCCCATATTGGTGGTAGAAGCCCGGAATCAGGAAGCGGATTAGTCATGGGGTGGCCCTCCAGGGGCGCGGTAAAGGGATGAGTGGTACAGACAAAATTCACCAGCAGGTAAGCTACAAAATTGAACATAATGGTCGAGATTATGGGATTAATATCATACCTGGCCTTTAAGAAACCCGGTACAAAGCCAAAAAAAGCGCCGCCTACAATTCCTGATAGAAGCAATAGGGGGATCATAATAATCCCCGGCAGGCCTACACCAGCCAGGGACAAACCCACAACAGTAGCCGTTGTACCGCCAAAAAGCATCTGGCCCCAGCCGCCAATGTTGAAAAATTTTATCATAAAGGGAATGGCAAAGGCATAGGTAGTAAAAATAAGGGGGATGGTCTTTTTTATGGTCTCCTCAAATCCGAAAGAGGATTTAAAGGATGTAGTTACCAGGGTCCGAAGCGCTCTTGGAACATTGAAACCCAGCAAACCAATGATCACCGATATAACGGCAAAGGAAATAATAATTGAAACGCCGTAGACAATAATACTTTTTTTTACTTTTAGCAGCAGCTCCCTATAGGACTCGTTATTAAGCCGCACCCCTTCAACCCCCTATCATCAACAGACCAATTTTGTATTTATCGAACTCTTCGCGCTTAAATATTCCTTTAAGCTCACCGTTATTAAGCACTCCGATCCTATCGCTTAAGATCATCAGTTCATCAAGATCCTCATTGATCCAGAGAATGGCTCCTCCCTGACTTCTTATTTCAACCAGCTTATTGAAGATGAATTCTACAGTTGAAATATCAAGTCCGGAAGTGGGATTGTGAGTCACTAAAAAATCAATTGGACTGATAAAGGCCCGGCCGATTATTACCCGTTGTATATTTCCTCCGGACAACCGGCGTATCTCAATTTCTTCATCGGGCGCCATGACATTGTATTCGTTAATTATCTTTTTGGCGTCGGTTTTTACTTTGGCCCAATCGATAAAGATATTTCCTTTAAGGAATTTCTTCTCTGCATGATGGCCCAGAAGCACATTCTCTTTAATACTGCCGTCCGGGAGAATAGCCTCTTTTATTCTATCTTCAGGTGTATAAGAAACGCGCTCCTTAAAAACATCCAGGGTGGGACGATTTTTTATACTCTTACCGCTTACCAGTATATCTCCCCGGGCAAGCATGGAGGGATTAATAATCGTAGTGGCCAGTTCATGTTCCCCATTTCCTGATACAGAGGCTATTCCGAATATTTCACCGCCGTAAACAGCAAGGGAAATATCTTTCAAGCCGTGGCTCTTCTCTCCTCCCTCTACAAAAACCCTCTTCAGCTCACACACGGGTTTTCCACTCAATTTCGCCGGGGGCAGCTCAACTTTAGGCAGGGCGCTCTCAGTTACCTCTATGTTCTTTTCCATGAACATCAGTTTCACCAGCTTTTCCTTGCTTATCTCCTGTTTAGTCAGACTTCCCTGAATCTTTCCCTTTCGCATTACAGTTAACGAGCTGCAGGCCTCCATGACTTCTTTGATCTTATGGGTAATTAAAACAAAGGTAACGCCCTTTCCCACCAGGGACTTCAGGGATTTAAGGAGCTGCTGAAACTCACTTTCCACCAGAGAAGTTGTGGGTTCATCCAGAATAATCAGCCCGGCCCCCTTGTACAGGGCTCTGACAATCTCAATTTTCTGCTTTACACCTGCAGGCAGCTCACGGACTTTAACATCCAGTGGAAATTCAAGACCATAATCCCTGGAAGTTTGCTCGATCTTTTTTCTTTCCTCTTTAAGCGGCAAAGTATATTTATTGCCCTCGGTGCCGAGAAATATATTTTCCAGGGCTGTAAACTCAGGTACAAGGGTCGAGATCTGGTGCACCATACCTACACCATGTTTAATGGAATCACAGGGAGATGCGATCTTTACTTTATGACCTTCAATTAAAATATCACCCTTATCCGGGGAGTATAGCCCATAGAGGATATTCATAAGCGTGGATTTACCCGCGCCATTTTCACCTAATAGACCCTGGATTTCGCCTTTGCGCACGCTGAAATCTACATTATCCAGGGCTACAACACTGCCGAAAGTCTTGCCCACTCCCTTTAATTCAACTAAATATTCATTACTCATTTCACCACCCAAAAAATTAGTCAGGGCTCCGCAGGGAGCCCTGAACAGCTATTTCTCTATTTTTGCTACTTGATGTTAATGGTTGCCAAATTCTTGACTATTGAGATCTTTCCGGCACCAACATCTGCGAAGATCTGCTCAATCCTGTCACTGATCTCCTGACTTACATTGGAAATGGGGAATTGTGCCCTACGCGCTTTTCCCTTACCATACTCAAGCAGGGTAAAACCGCCTTTTTCGCCGCCAAGAACCTTACCGACAATCGCATTAATAGGAACAGTAAAATCAAAGATATCAGAGGTCAGGTAATTATCCGGGGCATGCACCTTTTTATCACTATACTTGGTGGTAATAAAAACGGGACTGTCTGCCTCCTTTACTGCATTATAGAGGCCGTAATTGCCCAGGTTTACAGAGCTGAGAATTACATCAACACCGTTGGCAATAAGGCTCTCTGCCGCCTGCCTGGTCTTAAGGGGATCATTAAAATCACCAAGATAGAGGTATTGAA
>DRHE01000197.1 GCA_011049745.1 Spirochaetales bacterium
AGTTCTGCTGAAATTCATTCCAGATCGATATGCCGGCTTTTGAATTTTTCCTTTTCCGCTTCTTCCTCCGCAGAGAGGGCCTCTCCCTTTTTAACGCCAACCATCATCAGCAGGGAGAAAAGGAAAAAAACAATCGCATAGGGAAAAAGCGAGGTCATGCCAAGGCGATCGGTTACAAATCCTGCCAGGGGAGGTGATACTATCTGTCCCAGGGAGGAGAAGAAATAATAGAGACCGGTGTAGGTGCCTATCCTGACAGCGCTGGCCAGTTCCCAGACAATTGTAATGGAGTTGACGTTGATAAGGGCCCAGGCAATCCCGGCCAATGAAAAGAGGAGATAGAGCAGAGCAATTGATCGGACAAAGAATACTGCGCAGAGAACCAGAATAAACAGAACAAGCCCGATAAATATTGTCTTTCTGCGTCCCAGGCGGGTACCGATAAAGCCGGCCGGCAGAGCGGAAATCACAAAAAAGAGGGAAATTGAGGTTAAGATACGGGCGGCTGCGCTCTCTTTAATAGCCAGAACCTTCACACCATAGGTGGTAAACCAGGTTTCCATGGAGTTGAATGCGGCAAACCAGAAAAAGATGGCAGCCATAATGAAGAGTACGGACCACTCTCTTTCCCGGAATATATCTTTTACTGAATTAATTATACCGGGTTCCTTTCCCTTTTTTTCCGGTTTGACTGACCGTGGTTCACGAATAAAGATTAAAAGAACGATCAGAGCCAGGACCATTACGCCGGCAGCGGTTACAAAGGGAATGGGAACGCCCAGGTCATAGAGAAAACTACCCACCAGATAGGCCAGTATGGAACCGACACCGCCCATTAAATTGATAACACCATTAGCCTTACTGCGGAATCTCGAGGGAGTAACATCCGGCATCAGCGAGACCACGGGAGCCCGGTAGAGCGCCATGGCAATATTGAAGAGCATGATAATCATAAAGAGGGGAAGCAATCCTGAGGCAAGCTGCAGCCGGCCGATAAGCGGCAGGGTAAGTTCAACCGCAGTCCCGGCTGGCCGATCCAGGAAATAGGGAATCAGCATAAAAAAGAGAGCTGCCAGGGGAATACCCAGCGCTATGTAGGGCATTCTCCGCCCCATCCTGGTATTGGTTTTATCACTCAAGGCCCCCACCCAGGGCTGGATAATAATCGCCGCCCAGTTATCGATGGTCATAATAAAACCGATAATCATGGCGCTGCTTATGTATTTCCCTAAGAAAATGGGCACATAGGCATTATAAAGAGCCCAGCACATGGCAGTGGTGAAAAAACCCAGTCCTATTACAAAGGTTTTTCCATAGTTCAAGCGCTCTGTTTTCATGAATTTCCTCTTGGGTCATCCTAACTGAAAGATATTTTATAAGTCAAGGCAGGAATTATCCCAGGGCAAACGGGTTTCAATTGACAGAACAAAAAACCTCTGAAATAATCAAGTTATAATTCGCCATTACACCAATGGAGTAAATTATGGATGATAAGCAGAGAGATTACTACCTGTCAAAAATGAGAAAGGTTTTAATATTTCGATATTTGAACGACGAAGCGCTTATTAGGGTCCTCCAGATATCAAATATTATCAGCTATAAAAAAAATGATCATATAATTTCAGAAGGAGAGACTAGTCCCTATCTTTTTTCTGTACTCGAAGGCAGTGTTAATGTGTCGGTTAGGAAAGAGAAAGGCAAGGAGATATTTATATGCACCATTGGCGGGGGGGAAGTATTTGGAGAGGCGGGAATATTTCTTACGGTAAAGCGAACGGCGAACGTGATAAGCACAGAAAACACTACCATCCTTCGCATACATAGGAAAGATTTGCTTGACTTTATCAAACAGCAACCTACTGCCGGAGTAAAATTGCTCATGATCATCATCTACAGCTTGCTTAAGAAACTGAGAGATGCTAATCAGGAGCTTGCTTTTGAACGCAAAGCTGATATTGAGCAGGAAGATATTGATTTAATTGTACAGAATTTGATGAAAGAATGATAATCACCGGGTTGACTAAAAATAATCGGGCTCGTTTCCCGGCTTCCATTTAATGTTACAGCCTATGCTGGGCTTCTGGTTACTATTTACTTTCTCGCCGGCAAGAACTGCATTCAGTGCCGAGCGCAGGTCCAGCCCGGTTAAAGGCCTGTCATCTCCGGGCCTCGAGTCATCCATCTGTCCCCGATAGACAAGCTTGCGGTCCTTATCAAAGAGGAAGAAATCCGGATTACAGGCCGCCCGGTGGGGCGGCGTCTCCATCGACTGTGATCCGGATTTGTATTATGAGCTTACCTCAGCTTAAAACCTGGCGTACTTCAGCCACTCGTTGGCGCCATTGACATAGTAGTAGCTGATGTGAATGCTGCCGTCGCTGTGAACCGCAAGCGAAGAATACCGGCCTACATCCCCCGTAGAATCGAAACGCTCGCAGACCTGGATCCCAGTCCTATTGGGTAGAAGGACCAACATTTCTAAAGATAATTTTTATCGAAACAGATAGACCACTTGTCAGCGCCGTAGATAACAGCACATATCGTAATAACGACGATGTGGATCAGCTTGGGAATTATCCTGCTTAACATTGACAATACCTTTCCCGATTTATATACTAGCAATATATTTACCAGTTAGGGAATTACATGGCGAATCGACTTCAGCTCTCTATTGTGAACTTCAGAAAAAACTCATATATCATCATCGAGGGTAAACAGCATGCCACGAATTTCTATATTATACGCAGCGGAAAAGTACAGATAAGCAAAGAGGTAGAGGTAGTGGAGGAAGAGGGCGGCAATATTTTAGGTCCCGGAGATTTTTTCGGAGTTGTTTCCACCATGTCATCTCACAGCCATATTGAAACCGCAATGGCCCTTACCGATGTCTCGATGATCTCAGTGTATAG
>DRHE01000198.1 GCA_011049745.1 Spirochaetales bacterium
CCATAGTAGTTTATCACTTTAAAATCCCTGTTACCAGTATTCGGTTCCAAGTCTGATCCATCGCTGTTGGCTGAAATAGTATTACAATAAATTGATCCGTGAGCTCCAACCCGCAAAGAGATCTTATTCCGGCTTACTTATACTTGAGAAATATTATAGATTAAGATAATGAGGTGCCTGTAATGCAGACTACCCGGGTTGCAATCTCCGGCAATCTGATAGATTTATCCATCGGTCATCCCAGCCTTTCACTGTTGCCGTTGAAAATAATGCAGAAGGCAGCCGAAAATTGTCTCAATCAGGGCTGCGGCTTGAATCCCTTTACCTCCGCCCTGGTTCGTGGTGCACTCGAATCCGGGCTGCAGGTTGAGCACCTGGAGCGATTACGGGCTATTTACCGGGAGCGTATGGTGGCCATGAGATCTGTCTTGAGTCGCGAGCTTTCCGGGTTGTTGCGTTTCAACGAGCCTCGGGGTGGATTTTTTTTCTGGATCGCCCTTCCGGAAGGAGTGCATGCCCAGGATCTGCTGCCAAAAGCACAGGAGTTCAAGGTAAGTTTCATGCCCGGCATTCGCTTTTCCAGCTGCGGGGGAATGGGCAATTACCTGCGGCTGAGCTTCTCTTACTACGATCCGGATGTGCTGCAGGAAGGGGTAAGGCGCCTGGCTCAAGTTTTACGGACCGGGCTTTAGTGGGCTTCAGCAATAAGCTTTTATCAAATGGCAGGCCTATCCCAACTCAATTCTGGAACCTAGATTGAGGTTTTCAGCCTTTGTCAGCACGGCCGAAGCTGCGGCAGCATCCTGCACAGCGATTCCTACGGATTTAAACAGGGTTATTTCCTCCTCAGAGGTTCGGCCGGGTTTCGTCCCTGCGACAACCTCACCGAGCTCTGCATAAATATGCTCTTGTGTAATGATTCCCTGCTTTATTGGCAGCAGCAGATCCCCGGCTTCTTCCATAGATGCTTGTCTGCTGTCTACAACAATTCTCGCCCTTTTGACGGTATCCGCGGGGACCTCCCGCATATGGGGTTTGTAAACGCCCACGGCATTTATGTGTGTGCCGGGCCGGATATCTCTATCATTAAAAACCGGGTGCGCAGAGTTAGTAGCAGTGCAGATTATGTCGGCATTAGCGACCGCCTCCGAAGGATTGCGTGCCACCTGGATGGTTGCCGCAGTTTTTTGGGCCATCTCCCTGGCAAACGACTGGGAAGCTTCCGGACTGATATCGAAAACCCACACCTGCCTGATCGGGCGAACCGCGCACATCGCTTCAAGCTGCGAGCACCCTTGCGGCCCGGCTCCGAAGATAGCGGCTCTTGAGGCATCTTCACGGGCAAGGAAATCTGTTGCCGCACCGGCCGCAGCGCCGGTCCTGATTGCAGTCAGGCAAGTTCCGTCGAGGATTGCCTGTGCAATACCTGTCTCTGCATCTATTATCACAACGATAGCGTTTATTACAGGAAGGTTTTTTTCCGGATTATCAGCGAACACCGAGACAATCTTTACAGCTATATTTTTATCTTCATTCAGGTATCCAGGCATAAAGAGGGTCGTGCCGTTATGTTCCGGAACATCTATATGTATCCTGGCAGGCACCGTTGCCTTGCCCAGGTAGAGTTGTTTAAATGCCCTTTTCATAGCCTCTATAGCATCCCTCATCGGCAGTGCCGTTTGTATGTCCTGTTTGCTCAAAACCAACATGACTTCCTCCAAAGAATCAGGAATTTAACTTCTACTGCAAGGTTAAACAATAATCTTTATCGGGCAGGTGATCTATAGTAGTCAAGAGTGAGTATCTTTCCCGGGTCATTGGAGATGATGCCGCGCGCCCCTGCTTTGAGAAGTTTCTCTGCAATTTGGGGATCATTCACTATCCAGGGCAGCACTTCCGCCTTAAACACCTTTCCCTGCACCAGTATGGTCCAGGGTCGGACTACCTTATAATTGGGTTTCAAGAACCTGGCATTGGTGATAAAAAGGGCTTCTCCATGCCTTAGAAAAAAGGAAAGCTTTTTGCTGGCTGAATAGATAACAGCAGTCGGAATTTCCGGGGCCAGGCGGTTCACCCGGCGTATACACCAGGGGTTGAAAGAAGAGAGCAGAGAGAGGTTCTCAATGTTGTGGGCTCGCATGCGGGAGAGGACTTCTTCTTCCAGGCCATTCTCCGCCTTGCCTCTGCGCTTCAGCTCTATATCGAAATATACATTCTTGCCCAGAAGCTCGAGCACTTCATCGAAAAGAGGTATCTTCTTTCCTTTAAACTCATGCGAGAACCAGCCGCCGGCATCGAGAGAGCGTATCCGGGAAAAGTCCGTCTCTGCAACCCTTCCTTTAAATCCGGTAACCCTCTCCAGGTTGTCATCGTGGGTCACCACCAGCTCCCCGCTTTTACAGCGGTGCACATCAAGCTCCGCGCCGGGGATCTGCTTCTCAAGCAGGATGCGGAATGCAGCCAGAGTATTTTCCGGGGCCAGGCTGGAATAGCCGCGGTGGCCGAAGAGTAGAACCCGTCCATTGCGCAGGAAATGATTTTTCATTCTATCTGTTCTTTTCCTTCAAACGCTTTTTTAATTCTTCCAGGGCCTTCTGCGCTTCAAGATCTTCAATTACTTCAAGGGTTTTATCTTCTTCACCGGCCAGCATCTTCATCTTCTGCAACAGCTCATCAGTATCCACCGCAGCTGCGGGTTGATTCCTGATGATTTTCAGCTTTTCCTTAAGCACAGAGACCTTGAGCTTTAAACTTTTCTGCTCGAGCTCTAATTGCGGGCTCTTTGCCTGGAGCTCACTGATTTTCTTCCGGGCAATCAGTAGAAGCTGCGTTTCATGATTCTCCTCTGCCAGGCGGGCGCGGCGGCTCCATAATTCCAGCTCCCGATCAAGGTTTTTGAGCTCACCTTCAATACCTTTCAGGGTGGTAATAAAAGAGAGCACATATTGCTCTGCGTCTTTGTAGGGGAGGCGGTCAATATCCAGACTATTGCTCATAGCTAAGGCTAAGATAGCCTTTTATTGAAGCTTTAGGCAATACAATTAATGGCTGGATTATATGGGTGGATTCAGGGTGGCTGTTGTTATTCAGCGGCTAAAGCCTGCCTGGTTGCTCTGGAGAGATCTTCCAGGGTAACGGGTTTCATCATAAAAACCTTAATTCCCAGGGTTGCTGCTTTTTCCCTGGATATATTTTCACTGAATCCGGTGGAGAGAATAATAGGTATATCAGGGCGAATTTGCAGCAATTCCTTCGCTAATTTATCTCCGGGCATATCGGGCATGGTCATATCGGGAATTACCAGGGCATAATCCTTGGGATGGGCGCGAAACAGCCCCCCGGCATCTCGGTTTTGGACCAGTTTTTGAGCACTTGCTTATGACTGTTAAGGGGATCAAGAGCCAGCAGGGCTGCTTTGACTTTTTCTTTTATCGCCTCCGGCAAATGCTTTTCCATTAATAACCGCCTGGGCACATTCCCAGTGAGAGTCTGTAAAAAGGTATTTTTTAAGATCCTTTAGAAATATGCCCTCCTGTTCAAGCATATAGCGGGGGATGAGGTACCCCTGGGTGGAATACCGCGAGCCAAAGGCAAAACCCTTATCTTTGAGCTCAGATATTTTGGGGGAAAGATCCCTCCTGGCGATAATAATTGCAGAGCGGTAGTTCCCCTGCTTATTACTATCC
>DRHE01000199.1 GCA_011049745.1 Spirochaetales bacterium
AAGCTCCGGTACCTATAATAGAGACATCTTGCTTAATGGCGCTGCTACACAAAGAGAGAGCCGCTTTGAATATTCCTTTAAAAACAGCGGGGGGTGGGGACCCTGGCTCCGCCTTAGGGAAGGACTTAACTTAACAGCTGTGTCAGGGGAGGAGCGCCGATATCAAATCCGGGTATCAGCGGTTCGGCGCGGGGAAATCCTCGAACAGAGGGAACTTGACTTTGTAATTGATAAACGGAAACCCCGGCCCCCGCAGCTGATAATAGCAGAAAGCGGCTGCCTGCAGGGAACAGAAATCAACTTTTCCGCTTACCATGATGAGCTTGTTTATTACGCGGTAAACAGCCTGGTAACCGAACATGGCAAGCTCTGGGAAAGAAAGTCGATTCCCCTTGAACTGAAAGGGGAGAGGGCCGGAAAGATATTTGTTCAAGCCTATTCACAGGATAAAGCCGGCAACAGGAGTTCAATAAAAACATTTAATTTGACTCTTGATCTATGTATCCCTTTTCTGGAGATATTGAGTCCTGCCCCGGGTAATTTTGCCAACACCCAGATATTGTATATTAACAGCAGAAATACGGCCTGGGTTAAATACACCCTGGATGGCAGCGATCCTGCGGCCAGGGGTTTCATATATACAGGGCCCAAATCGATTGAACGTACCGGCAATATAAAATTGAGGGTTGCGGCTTTACCCCTTCAGAAAGGGAAAGAGCTTATACGAAGGGAAGTTGTCTTTGAAGTGGCAGCGGAGAGCAAGCTCTCCCTCTCCTGTGACCGGGAAAGCGGTCTCTACAAAAGCGGCTTGAAGGTCGGGATTACCCATAATCCCGGGAATAAGGTTTTTTATACGCTGAGCGAAAAAACACCGACAGCGGCTGATTATGCGTTTTTAGATGTAATCGCACTTGATTCTATCCCTTTTGTAAGCAAGTCCAGTGTTCTGCGTTTACGAGTATTTGACCAGGAAGGAAAGGCCTCTCCTGAATATCGCTACTTCTATATTATCGACCGCAGCAAACCATCGGCTCCTGCAATATCAGTCAAAGAGAGTAACCCCCTTGCCGCCGAGACCGAAGTTGAGTTAAAAGCTGCCGGGAATACAAAAATATACTATACACTTGACGGTACTCTACCCGGTACTTCAACCATGCTATATAAAAGAGCTTTTACTATCTCACCGCCGGCTGAATCTGCGAATATACTGGTGCGGGCAATTGCCGTAAATCCCCTGGAAGTAGCGAGTGATATTTCTCAGTATGAAGTGGAGTTTGATACTCAACCCCCGGAGCCGCCCGAAGTGCAGCTAAGCACTGATATGCCGACAAATAAACCGGTTAAGATCCGCTCTAAATCACCGGCCGGCAGCAGAACACTTTTTGAGATCTCATCAGATGGCTCGGAACCAGCCCCAGTCAGTGCAGACTCCCCTGAAGCGACTGGAGAAATGATCCTCTTCCTGCCAAGGGGAATGGCCAGGATATTTAAATTACGCTTTGCCTCAATAGATGCTGCCGGAAATATTTCTGAATCAGATGAATTGGTTACAGTCGAGTTTGACAGCGAACCGCCGGTATGCCCGGAATTAGCGGCTTTAGCTAAAGAGAGCAATTTTGATCACAGTATTGATATTGCTGTTGAGGGTAATAAAAGAGTCTACTATGAGCTGACAGCAGACGGCTCAACCCCTCAGGATCCAACCATTGATTCTTCTGAATATCAGGGGCCGATTACCTTAAGCGGCAGGGATAAGCAGTTTACCCGCTACCTGATAAAAATGCTCTGTCTTGATGACCTTGGAAATACCGGTGAGGTTGAGGGACCCTATACTTTTAATATTGACTTAAGAAAACCGGAGCTTCCTGTAATTAAGGGATTGACAGATGAAAAGATCTACAATCGAAAGGAAGTGGTTTTCAGCTTGAGTGATCCCGATGCAAATATCCGTTACACTTTCACCGATGATGGCAGTGAGCCGGCGGATCCAACCGGGGAATCACCCATAATAAATGAACGTCTGATCTTTAAAGGTGAAGAAGAATCCGTAAAGGAATTCAAACTTAAAGTCCTGCCCTTTTCTCCTGGTATGAAGCTGCAGGGAGATATAAAGTCTTTCAGATTTACCATTGACCTCAAGCCTCCTGCTTTGCCTGAATTGACCGGATTTGAAGAAGGAAAGAGGTATAAGAATGGGGTCAAGATAACCATGGCTCCTGCTGATAAAGACCATCAAATCTATTTCAGTTATTCTGAATCTTTCAATACCCTGCTGGACCCTATAACCCATGGTGAACCTTACAGAGAGGCAATAACCTTTGATATTGAAGAAGGTGCGGAGCAGAGTATATTTTTGAGGGCAGCTGCTGTGGATCAGGCGGGTAATCGCAGCCTTGGGGATCAGTATGGTCACTTTATTCTGGATAAAAAACCGCCGCTTCAGCCTTTTATCGAGGGAATTGCGGATAACAATATTTCCAGAGAGAGTGTATCTATTTCTTTTTCAACAGATGAAGGAAAGATTTATTACGAGATCAGTGAGGATGGTACCACCCCTCCAATTCCAAATTTGAACTCAACCCTCTATCATTCACCGATTGTATTGACCGGACGGGCCAAAGAGGAAGTTACCTACCGTATAATTGCCAGGGCAGCGGATAGTCTTGGCAACTTCAGCCCGGCTGAGAAATCCTATAC
>DRHE01000200.1 GCA_011049745.1 Spirochaetales bacterium
GCTCTGCAGGGATATGGATTTTATCAGTACGGTAAATACTGAATTTCTTCCCTGTTGGCAGAGTTATTTCATAGGCGTTACCTGGAACTGTCTCTTTGAGCTTGGCCTTTTTCAGAATCGGGTGAGACTCTATTAATTCGCTGAATATGGTTTTCCGGGTCGTGTCGGTGAAGTCTTGGAACTCGATTTTGTATTGGGGCTTGGTATCCTTAGTAACAACCTCCTTGATTTTTAAAAGGGTCCCCGGTTTCAGCTTCTGTTCTTTGGGACTGAGAGCCGCTTCTTCCTTCTTGGTCAGGTCAACGGATACCGTCTTAGCCTTCTTCCCCTTGATTTCAATCGGCTTCTTGGCTTTTATTGCCTTCCCAGGCTCACTCACAGGCTGCTCAGGAGGCTTTTCCTTGGGGGAGGGGGGTTTGGTCTTAACCAAGTCGGGATACTCGGCAAGGACTTCCTTGGAAACGGGTTTGCCTTCTTTGAGGGCTTGTTGGATTGCTTTTTTGTGAATCTGTGCCCATTTAGCGGGGTTGTCATCGGGGCCATAATTTTTACGAAATTCATCTCCCCTCGCTCGCGCTGCTATCTTATGCTTTCCTTGTTTATCTAACAAATCAGCCAGATAATCAGCCTCCTTATTTATATACCCCTGCTTCGTCATCTCCCAAGGCTCTTTCCCCTTGGGGGTTACCTCTCCCGCTTTTGTATCCTTAACAATCTTTTCAACAGCATCCTCATGCCCATGCAGATATCCTTCTTCTTGCAATTCTGGATGCTTAAGAATATAAGCATGTAACAGCTCATGTTTTAAAATCTCAGCCGGATTTTTTACTCCCCTTTCTAACACAACATGATATTTATCCTTACCGTCTATAATAAGCCTACCACCTTCTCCCTCATACTCAGCAGGAAATTCTCCTCTGCGAATTGATACAACATTAATTTCTTTTTTAATATTATCTGGTATAGTGCTAATAGCCTCATCATAAAGAGGTCTTATAGCGCTTGCCATACTAGGCTCGACGAATGCCTCCTCCTTTGCAACTGGTTTTACCTCTCCCTCATCCGGTTTCTTAACCCCTTCGGCTTGTTTTTGAAGTGCTCCACCTGCGCTAACCGCCTCAGCGCCTCTTCCCTCGTCTGGTACGGCCCGCCGAGCGGTTTCCCGTTCTCGCTCAGGACGTACCACTTCCCGTTTCGCTTGCGTAACATCTTGCTTTTCCTTTTTCTTTTGTCTTAACTGTTCAATTGCCTCAGCTCCGGTAATTTTAGGCTTAACCGCTTCCGGTACAGGTGGTAATGTCTCAATCTCACGCCCGAACATCCCCGCTAAATCAGGAACTTTAACCTCGCCCATGCCTTTAGGTATTTCAATCCCGGCCGCCTCATCCTCAAGCTGTTCCGCTTGATCGGTTATTGTGCCACGGTCAAAACCACTGTCTATCACAGCTTTACCAGGATCCGGTTTAACCGGAGCCTTTCTGATTCCGCCGAAACCGCCAAGAGTGACACCGGCAAGCCCGCCGCCGGCAAGAGACTCCGCACGCCTGAGATTAAACTCCCTGTCGCCAAACGTATCAAGGTAATCAACCTTATCATCCGTTATCGCTTTGTTAATAATTGCGACTTCTTCTTGTGCAAGCTCCTGTCCGGCTTCCTCAACGCCTATCCTGGCTGCTGCCTTTGTCATGCGGGCCAGGAGCCTCGGAGATTTCTTAACTGCGTCAACACCAACTTTCCCGAAAACCCCCTTGATTAGCCTGTAATGACCACCAGCGGTTTCAATCGCACCGGCTACAAGCCCACCCGCTGCCGCTGTAAACGGATTCGCTTCATCAAACCCACGTCCCTCAACATCCTCAGCGAACATACCGGAGGCCTCCATCGGCCCCATAGCGCCTATGACACCGGCTCTCATACCCCTTTTTCTAGCTTTAGCGGAGGCTGCCGACTTAACAAATTCCTTGACTGCTCTTTTTTTGGCTTCCTTGGTTAAGCCTTTTTGCAAGGCTAAACGAGCTGCAAATCCTGCTGCTCCCCTTGCTGCTAACCCTGCGCCAGTAGCAGCCGTAGCTATCTGAGGCCCGAACTTGCCGAGTGTATATCCAGCCCAATTAAGAGCACCGCCTACGCTCGGGTCTTCAACCAACTCCTCAAACGTGGTGTCCTCTTCCTTCTGATACGCCGCTGACCTATCCAATAAACGCTTACCGACACCGAAGGCTTTCTCACCCGTCTCGTCGGCACCTACGGCTTTCAGTGCCATACTGCCAACGATCGGTACGGTTGCAGCCAGATCGTAAAGACCGGACTTTACCCCACGAACTATAACATTGGTGTCTTTATTGGCTTCCCGTATTTGCTCAAGCTCTCTCTCCCGCTTCCTTTCAACTTGTATCTCCCGATCTTTCTCGGCGCCTATATTCCTGGCGAACGAGCTTACATCAACACCTGATTTAGCCAACCCAGGATTGTCACGATACAGCTCTTCTATGAGATCTTCAGTGCCCCAATCATCGTATTCTGGATTTTCTAATCTGAAATTGTATAGACTAAAAGCCATTTATTGCTGTGCTCCGTAGATACCTATTCCCTGCCCCCATGCAGTTTGTTTCTTCTGCATTCGTTTATACCAATCCGGCATTCCTTGAAACTCTAAATCACCACCTTCGAATAACTGTTGTCCGGAGAATTTTCCATAAGGTTTTTCACCATAGCCCCTACCGAATCCGAACTCATCACCCATACCTTCAGCACCTGCGGCTGCAGTCTGAGCCGCTCC
>DRHE01000201.1 GCA_011049745.1 Spirochaetales bacterium
TAATACAGCTCAGGGTCAGAGTGCTGCGCCTGAGACGGAAGAAAAGGATGAATCTGTTACCATAGAACCTCTCTCCACAGGGCCAAAAGCTGCGGAAGTGCGGCCTGTGAAGCCGGCAGCGAGTATAGGGCCGGTCGACACGCTGGAACCACGGGCAGCTAGTATAGGGCCGGCAGATGCCGTGGTGGAACCGCCGGCAGGCGGCAAACCGGCAAACGCAGTGGAACCACGGGCAGCGAGTGTAGGGCC
Organism: Spirochaetales bacterium; assembly: GCA_011049745.1. Taxonomy (GTDB): domain Bacteria; phylum Spirochaetota; class Spirochaetia; order SZUA-6; family DRHE01; genus DRHE01. The sequence continues at coordinate 250 of DRHE01000201.1, forward strand.
GGCAGATGCCGTGGTGGAACCGCCGGTAGGCGGGAAGCCGGCAAACGCAGTGGAACCACGGGCAGCGAGTGTAGGGCCGGCAGATGCCGTGGTGGAACCGCCGGTAGGCGGGAAGCCGGCCGGTCCCACAGAGCTGAAGAAAAGTACGGGGCTGACACTTCCTGAAGATACTATCTATTTCCTGCCGGACAGTTCATCGCTTACCCCGGCTGCTGAAGCAAAGCTTAGAACCCTGCTTCCCATGCTTCGGGAAAATCCTGAACTGGAAATCGAGATTTCCGGGTACTGCGCCCCTATGGGAAGCGAGCAGGGCAGGGTTAAGCTCTCTTTAGAGCGAGCCTGGCGTGTACACGATTTTCTAACCGCCTCAGGCTGGAAGCCGGATATCACGGCGAAGCTGAATGGAGCAGGCTCAAGAAACGCAGTTACACGAAACCCGGAAATGCAGCATTTAAACCGCCGGGTAGAAATCCTTATTATCAGTGCAGCAGATTAAACTCCCGCGTCAATAACCACGATCTTTATCGCGCAGCCTCAATTAAGACTTCAAGATCCAGGGACAATATAACGAAATTCTTAATAGGATCATCTAATGAAAAAATATCAGCTTTATTATTTTCTGTTGATTTTTCTGCTTACATCTGTAATTGCTGGGGCTGAAGAGTTTTACATAGAAGAATATGATTATTTTCTGGATATTCCGGCAGGTTGGCAGGTCTATGATGTCTCGGATATATCCAGAGCTGCTTTCGCGAATTCTTCCCTCACCGCAGTGGCCCAGGTAATCTCCATGGCCGGCGAAAGCTATCAGAGTGCTGATGCCATGTATGAAGAGCTGAGAACCGAGATTGGCGCTGAAGGAGATGCAGCGCCTTTCCTCTTTTCCGGCAGGGATTCGGTTTTTTCCGATCTTGGCTTCATCAGCAACGGGAATAAGATGCGCGGCTATTTTATTTTTATTAACGGCCGGCAGTCAGATTTTATTTTAATGGCTTTCAGTGGAATTTCTCTTTATGAAGAGATACATGATTTTCTGCTCTCCGTTCTTGATTCATTTTCACCAAGCAGCGGGGAAAAATACCATCCAGGTCCGGTGAGCCAGTTCTATTATCCTTTTCCCGGCAGAGATGAGCAGCAAAGAGTGGTAATTATTAACAACAGGCGGGGCAGTATTCCTTATGATCAAAAGGAAATAGCAGCTGCCCAGGTGCTGATTGAAAGAGAGGCCAGAATACTGGCATCCTATAAAGAGAAAGAGAAGAGGGTAGGGGCCTGGCAGCGTTATTACCGGATGATCTACAGGGATAATTACCATCGTCTTGATAAGCTGTACCTTTTTCTGGAAAACATTTTCAGAACCGGGGTGGCTGATCTGCCCCGTGACCTGCTTGCCTGGGTGCAGGGTTTCTCCTATTCACGAACCGGAACTCTGGCTGATCTGCAATCTCCGTTATCCTCAGCATTAACCAGGACGGGTGACTGCGATTCCCGGGCTCTGCTCTATACCATGTTGCTGCACCATTTTAAAATCGATGCTTTGCTCCTGGTGTCTTCACGCTACAGCCATTCGTTGGCAGGGGTAAATGTTCCTGGCCAGGGAGCGCGTATACACTTTGATGATAATAGTTATCTGATCGCTGAAACCACCGACCAGGTTGATCTGGGTTTGATAGACCGGGACATGGCCGATCCCTCCGGTTGGATCCCAGTGCCCCTGGGAGATTTTTGAAACGTGCTGAAAAACTGATACCAGGCATATTGACAACAGCGGTAAAACTATTTATATTGCGCCATAGTGAATCCTTGAGGGGGTTCGCCGGACAAGTCTCCTTCGTCTAGTGGTTAGGACACCGGGTTTTCATCCCGGCAGCAGGGGTTCGACTCCCCTAGGAGATGAAGCAATGTTAAAGGCCGGGATCATACCCGGCCTTGATTTTTTATGTGCCAGGCAGACCGTAACTTACCTGCTCTCTTTAAGGGAACGAAGCAAGGCAAGATTTTCAAGATCTTCTTTCATGTCCGGGCCCTTGGGAGTTTCCAGGCACATCGGTATTTTTCTAAAGCGGCGGTCATTAACAATAAGCCGGAAGCCTTCCACTCCGATCTTTCCTCTGCCAATATGCTGGTGGCGGTCTCTCCTGGAACCTAGCTCCCCTTGAGAATCATTGAGGTGAATCACCCGGACCTGATCCAAACCGACCCGTTCGCTCAAGAGAGTGATTGTCTTCTCATAAACCTCTGCCCGGGAAATATCATATCCGGCGGCGAAAATGTGACAGGTATCCAGACAGATAGAAATAGGAATATCGAATCCCTGCAGAAGATCAATAATATCGCGCAGCTCTTCGAATTTGCTGCCAATTGTGCTGCCCTGACCTGCAGTGGTCTCCAGCAGGATGCGCACCTTTTCTGAGGCCTCAACCCCGGCCAGTTCATAACTTGAAATAATACCCATGGCAATACGCTCTGTTCCCTGGGGAATCCCGCTTCCTATATGGGCTCCGGGGTGAAGGACCACCATTTTGATACCAAGCTCCAGAGCGCGTTTCAGCTCATCAGCCAGGGAGGTTATTGATTTTTCATAAAGCTCATTCTGGGGGGAAGCCAGGTTAATCAGGTAGGAGGTATGGGAGAATATTGAATAGAAGGATGAGGCCTGGCTCCGAAAGGAATCTACGTTTTCTGCTTGCAATGGTGGAGCTGCCCACTGCCGCTGGTTTTTGGTAAAGAGCTGCACTACATCTATACCAATGGATTTGCCCCTCTCCAGTGCCTTATCCACTCCCCCTGCTGCTGACATATGAGCGCCAAGATTCATTTCAGATCCCCCTGTTGTCTTGAAAAAGAATTCACCTTCTACTAAGATGTGCGGATATGGCAAAATCTGTACTTCCGCACTCCATGAAAGGATATCGAATTCACCTGGTAGGGATCAAGGGAACCGGTATGGCCGCTCTTGCTGAGATCCTGCTTTCACGGGGGGCGGAGATCACAGGTTCTGATGTAGCGGAAAAATTCTATACCGACCGTATTCTGCAGGAGTTGGGTATTGCCTATAAGGAATCCTTCTCGGAAAAAACAATTGATCGGGGAATCAGGTTGGTCATCCATTCCGCAGCCTATAACCCTTCAGATAATGTAGAGTTAAAGGCAGCCCTGTCAGCCGGAATACCGGTTATAAGTTTTCCTGAAGCTCTTGGTGATCTCTCTGCCCAGTATGATTCCAGCGGTATTTCCGGAATGCATGGAAAGACAACAACTGCGGCAATGGCCGGAATACTACTGAAGTACCTGGATTTACCGGCAACCATACTGGTTGGTTCTGAGGTAGCTGCCTTTGGCGGCCGCTCCTCCCTGGTACAGGGAGATCATTATTTTGTGGCTGAGACCTGTGAATATCGCCGCCATTTTCTCTACTTTTTCCCGAGGAGGCTGGTTATCACCAATATTGAACCTGATCATCTGGACTACTATCATGATCAGGAAGATCTTATCTCGGCATTCACCAGCTATGCGCTGAATCTATCCTCAAAAGGCGCATTGATCTATTGTGCAGATAACGCGGGAGCTTTAGAGGCGGTAAAGCGTGTAAGCAGGAAAAGAAATGATCTAAAGTATATTCCCTACGGGTTGGCGGCTGAAGGCCCATACAGGCTGGTAGAAATAAAGACAGCTGCGGGAAAGACCTCTTTCCAGCTGGCAGGGATTAGTCGTAACTTTACTATGCGTATTCCAGGAGAGCATTCCGCCCTGAATGCAGCAGCAGCAATCGCCTTAGTGCTGGAAATTCTAAAAAGTGAGCGTAAAGAAGTGACTCCTTCAGATTGGGATAAGATCGGTCAGGCGCTTCTTGATTTTACCGGTTCCAGAAGGAGGAGTGAAGTGGTGGGTGAAGCGCGGGGCGTGCTCTTTATGGA
>DRHE01000202.1 GCA_011049745.1 Spirochaetales bacterium
CCAGTTTTCGTCGATAATAGTGATACTGTGTTCGCCGGGGGTAAGACCGGCAATAGTCTGCAGAGCCGCGCCACTGCCATTCCAGTAGTGCATTATGGTTTTCATTTCCCTGGATTTACGCATATAATCGGCAAACTCGCTGTTTTTACATAAATAATCACCCTTGGGTGAAATCAGTAATATTTTAAGCATATCAGGAGCCATGCTTCTGCTCATAAATCTTTACTACAAGGTTGATAAAATCCCCGATTGTTTCAATCTCAAAGAGTATGCCCTCATCAATATGGATATCAAATTGCTTTTCACAGGTGGCTATTATTTCCATGGCCATTAAACTGTCCACTCCGAGCTCATCACGTATAAGAATATTCTCTTCCAGTTCAGAAGCATCGATGCGGGAGATGCGGGAGATAATTTCTTTAATTTCAAATATAATTTCTTCCTTATCAGGCACCTTTTTAATCCTTTCTTATTATATTTTTCGGTATTTTATAGACAGCGATAATTCCTTTTAAAAAGTTCCTTAATCCCTTAACTTCCTTTTTAAAATCATTATCCCGGTTGAAAACAACCTGTGCGGAAAGCGCATTATCTCTATAGTTGACCTTAACATCAACTATTCGGTTGTGCATCAGGACAGCCTTTCTAACCTCATTAAGATCCACGATGTTGCCATTTATTTTTCTGGTGTTTTTTTTCTCTTTCAGGAAAATCAGGTGATCGTTATGAAGACGCCCGATGTCGCCGGTCTTAAACCAGCCGGCAGTATAGGCATGGGCTGTCTCCTGCGGTCGTCTATAGTAGGCTCTGGTCATGTAGGGCGTGGTTAACAGTATCTCACCGGCTCCGGTACGGTCAGGTGAAGCAATCTTACAGCAGACATCGCTGCACAGGGGGCCGATTGTTCCCGATCTGGCGCTGCCGCGAATATTCCTGCTTACCGGGGTGAACTCAGTCAAGCCATAGCCGTGCAGCAGATCAATATCGAAGGCCGCTACTATTTTTTCATAACTGTTTTCAGAAAGAGAGCTTCCTCCGCACACAAAAGCCTTAAGGGAGTCTATGCGCGACTCCTTATGGCGGAATTTCAGTAATAATTCATAGATTTCAGGTACTGAGGTGATATAATCAATGTGATAGTTACGGATATATTCAAAGAGCAGCCGGGGATGTGCAGTCCTGGCTATTATCGAGGTCATACCGAAAAGGAGGGGAACCAGTAAACAGCCGATAAGGGTAAAGATGTGGGGCATGGGCAGTATAACCAGCATACTCTCACCGATGCTGCCTTTGAGGCCGGCCTGCAGGACCCGGGCGCCCATTAAATATTGGGCGTGTGGGATCATAGCGCCCAGGGGAAAGCCATAGCCGCGGTAGGTGTAGTTGATAGAGGCAATCTCTTCAGGAATTTCGGCCGGGGGGTGCTGGACAACAGGCGATTGCTGCAGAATTAACTGCCCGCCGGACCTGGCAATAACCAATCTTCCGGGCAGGTAGGGTGATAAAGCTGGCAGATGGGATTGCTCAGCTATTATTGATTGAGGTTCAGCATTGGTAAATATCTCGTCAAGCTCAACTTTACGGTAATCCATTTTGAGGGCTATGGGAATCGCTCCCAGGTTGATCAAAGACAAAAAGATTGAGACGAAGTCAATGGAGTTTTCCAGGAAAAGGGTTGCCAGGTATCTTTGCTTAATGCCCAAATCTCTAAGAAGCCTGGTGGTCTTTTCAATCCGGGCCCGGAACTCCTCAGCGCTGACATAAATCGGCGCTTTATTTGGAGTAAGCTCAATGAATACCGGATGGCTGCCCCAGCCGGCTATAGCTTTTAGTACTTCTTCAGCTACTGTCATACTCCTCCTTCCGGCCAGGGGCCGGGAGATCAACCCGGAGTCTCTCTCTTAATACCGGTGACAATTACCGCCTGGGGCGGATTGCCCAGAGAGTGGTTGACCCTGATATCTGTAAATCTCGCTCCTGCCAATAAGAGGATCAGCTCCTCTTCATTATAAAATTTGAAGTAGCCCTCTTCTTCAAGCTCAAAAAGCGCTGCTGCCTCATTGAGCATGAGCCTGGCGCCGGTTAGATTCAGATCGGGGCTTTTGAGCTCCGTATCCTGCAGCTCAAGATTCCTGATTTTTTTTATGTAATCGGTAAAAATAATGGAGATATCACTGTCCGGTTTCATTGATGACACCAGCAGGGTGCCGCCGGGCTGCAGCATGCGGAAGAAATCATTCATCAGATAGTCTGCATTGAAGATGTAGGAAATAAAAAGACTGGCTGCTATTTTACTAAAAAGTTGATCCCGGAAATCGAGGTTAATCTTTAATCCGTGATTACCGAAGTTCAAATTTTTAAAGAAAAGATCACTTGTGCGCAGGTGTGGATACTGCCGGGCATCCAGGGATGTCGCTGATCTTTTTCCATGCATCTTCAAGGCCGGGGTTTTGAGATCCCTGTAAGTCAGCTCTCTCTTGAGGAAGCGGGCGGCGCGGTTAAAATCAATGACTGTGTCGTATTCTTCAGCGGTAAGCATTTTTTTAAGCTGCTCAAGTTCCGGGTCAGCCGGAAGAGCTCCGCGCAACAGAGCGAACAGTTTTTTAGATCTTTTCCTGATCAGTTGATCCAGGGTCCTGTTTTTCAGTCCCTCCACCCGGCCCCTCAAGCGTTCCGGATCAAGAGTGTTGTCAGCCAGGAACTCCTTGACAGGGATCAGGCGGTTGGGTTCGAGATTCATCTCAATATATTCCAGCCTATAATCTCTAAGGAAGTTATGACTATTACATAGCTTCTCATACTTCTCTTTAGTTTTTTCCAGGGCTTCCGGTATCAGATCAACAGCAGTAATGTTAAGGTTTCGAACCGAACTTCTCCGCCGGACGAGATTATGGAGCATACTATCAATTAACAGTCCGGTGCCGCAGCCCATATCAGCAATATGGTCATGATCAACGGGGTTTAATAAGTTTACCTCCAGTGACAAAAAATCCCGAAAATCCTTGATGTTCCGGTAGAAATCGTAACCATAGCTGTTGCTGGCGCTGCCGATGAGGTATTCTTTCCAGTATTCCTCAACTTTAAAATCCTGTATATGCAGGATCCTTTCCCGTTCATAAGTGATCAGGCGCAGCATCTCCTCTTTATCCGGATCAACTGCCTCAACTTCCCGATTGTTGAGATTTCGGTAAACAGCAGAGGTGATAACCTGAAATGTTTTAACCGCGTCATCGCTGGAGCGCAGATTATGCCCGGTCGGCACCTCTATGACCTGCCGCTCCCCATCGGTTTTTATGGACATGATGTCCTTTATTTCATTAATGTCGAGCCATCTATCATAAGCTCCATAGATCCAGAGAACAGGGATGGAGATCTTTGACATATCTCTCCGTGCATCGGTAATGAAGGCGTATTTATTGACTATCAGGTCTTCTGCCAGATTGTCCATATC
>DRHE01000203.1 GCA_011049745.1 Spirochaetales bacterium
AGGATGAGCAAGCTGGATTGGTTTATTCTCATCTTCCCGTAATGTTTTCCATTCTTTGAAACGAGTTTCAACCCATTTTCGATTCAAATCTGATACATAAAAAGATTTGAAGGTACGCAGAGTTTCAACAACAAAACTGTAATTCACTTCCTGGAGAGCAGCTTTCTTGGCTATGCCCTTCTTCTCTTTTTCCCCTGGGGGCTGTATTTGTTTAAAGGGTTCCGCGGTTTCACTGAAAATTCGCTCTACATCGAGAATAATAAACAAGTGTTTCTCATGTTCAACTACACCGGCTATATATTTAATATTAATGTCCCCGAAGAGTGGATGCGGAGGTTGTATGGTATCTGAAACTATACCCTGCACTTTGTTAATAGAATCAACAATTATACCCAATATAAGATCATCAACCAGACGCAATATGATCACTTCTTCTTGAGCTTTATGTTTTTTTACATCCCCGGGGAGATAAAACATCTTTCTCAAGTCAATAATGGGGATAATATCCCCCCGCAGGTTATAAACACCTGCTACATAGGGGAGAGCATTGGGAACAAAGGTAAAATTATTCCCCTTCAGGTTCTCCTTTACCTTCATAATGTCAATGCCGTAATCCTTTCCCCCAAGGCGGAAGGTTACCATTTTAAAGTCGATCTTCTGTTGCAGATCCCCGGCTTTTTCTATTGATATCTGATTAACAGCCGTATCCATAAAGTCCTTCCTCGGCTTTCACTTATAGCAGGGGGAATCCCTGCTATACGGAGGTTAGCGAAAGGCCATCTCTCTTTCTTTGCGCTCATCCATTCCGCTTTTCAATCCATAATCTAGAAGCTGGCCTACATCCAGGATAAGAGAAACAGTACCATCACCCAGTATAGTTGCTCCTGCAATGCCTGGAGAGTTTGTATATCTATCCTTAAGCGGTTTTATGACCACATCTTCTTCACCAATAAGGGAATCAATCATTAGACCAACCTTTTTATCTTCAGAACCGACAACTATGATAAAATGATAATTCCCTTTTTGTTCAGTTTCTATCCGGAAGAGTCTGTCAAGGCGGATCAGGGAAAGAACATCATCACGCAGATCAAATACTTCATAATGATCAAGCATTTTAATGTCGGAAGTTTTCAAACGCAAGCTCTCTATAACCGATGACACTGGTATTGCATATATCTCTTTACCTACGCGTACCAGCATTCCCTGAATAATAGCCAGAGTTAAAGGTAATTTAATGGTAAAGGTACTTCCCTTACCCATTTCAGTCCAGATACTGACACTACCATTTAATTTCTCAACCTGTTTTTTTACTACATTCAGCCCTACCCCCCGTCCGGAAATGTTGGTGATTTTACTTGCTGTAGAAAATCCTGCTTCAAATATAAGATTAAAAGCCTCAATTTCACTTAGATTCTTATTTGGATGAATTATGCCGCGTTCCACAGCTTTCCGGCGGATTGAATTAACATCAATTCCCTTGCCGTCGTCAGATATCTTAATTACAATTAAATTACCTTCATTATGAGCACTAAGTTCGATTTTTCCCTGGGTATCTTTGCCCGCTTTAATTCGCTCCTCGGGCGTTTCTACTCCGTGATCAAGAGAATTGCGTACACAGTGAACTAAAGGATCCACCAGGTCCTCAACAACCGATTTGTCAAGCTCAGTATCTTCACCTTCAATGATCAATTTTACATCCTTATCCAGGTTACGGGCCAGGTCTCTAACCAGGCGCGGAAAACGTGAAAACAACTGGGAAATGGGCACCATACGGATCTGCATAACCCCCTCTTGCAGATCAGAAGTTATTCTGCCCAGGCTTTGAGCTGTATCGCGAAATTTATCTATATTTTCTTTCAGATTACCGTGGAATAGATCAAAAATATTCAATATTTCTTCGGAACGTTCGGTTATCATTCTTTTTATATTGCTGAGCGAATCCCCATTGCCGTTTTCAACCAGATTATCAGGCAGAGAATTAAACAAGTGAGTAAGTTTTTCCCGAAAAAGTATCTCTGATTGCCGGAAACCTTGAAGTATCTTACCGAATTTATCGCTGATCAGATTAAAGGTGGCTTTGGTAATTATTGTCTCACTTACTAAATTCAGAAGAAGATCAATCCGGCTGCTGTCCACTCTCAATACAGATCCATATGCTGAAGGTTTTTTTACTGGAGAAGTTTTTTTCTTTTCCGCCTGCTCGGCAATTTCCTGCTCAATTGAAACCGGTTCAGCCACAGCAGCAGCTGTCTCTTCTATAGTTAGAACTTTGATTTCAGACTTATTGACAACCTCGTCAATACTGGATGCCGATTTAATTTTCTCTTCATTTTCCTTGCTGGCCAAATAATAGTCTACAATCGGAAAGAAATTGTCTTCCAACAGTTCATTAAAATCCGGACTGGTCTGCAGGATAGTACCAACTTCTTTGAGCGCGGCAAATACCTGGACACCGCCTACAGAGTTCATAGGATTATCTTCATTAAAAGAAACTCTTACCAGATAAATAGCACTGCCGGGATCGGCAGCACCTTTAAGCTCAAGCAGCTCATACTCGGTAAGATCCCGTGTGTCGGCGGCTGCGGCTTTACCTGTGCTTTTATCCTTTGCTGCCGGCAGGGCGGAACTCTTATCTGAAGATGTCAGTGAATGAAGGGCATCCACAATAGCAGTAGTATCGTCCTGGTAGACACCGCCGGACAATCTTTCTTCCAGCATAGTCCTGGTAATATCAATTGCCTTAAGAAGAGTATCCACTACCTGGTCATCTACCTTTAGTTTATCATCTCTGATCTGATCTAAAACATCCTCAATGATGTGGGTAAATTCAGCAAGTTCCGTCATCTCAACAGTGGCGGCACCGCCTTTCAGAGTATGAGCAGCGCGGAATATTTCATCTACAGCTTCCCTATTTTCAGGATCATTTTCCAGGGCTAAGATGTTTTGTTCCAGAAGGGCAACCTGGCCTTGCGCTTCATCAAAAAAATCTTTTAACAGTTCTTCATTGGCCGGATCTAGATAATCACTCATCTTAATCTACATCTTATAAAAAGAAGGTTGAAAGTCAAGTGAAAAGTCAAGTGATTGATTCGTTTTATTGACATAATCGTCAGGAGTGGTTAACGTTTAGCCGTTTAGGAGGTAGTATGGTTTTCCTGGTAATGGAAGAATCTCCGGGAATAAGAGATTCACTCTGCTTTACTTTACTCTCTTGTGGAATAAAAGGTGTTCCGGTTTCGTCTTACAATGAGGCTCTGCAGGCTTTCAAAACGCTGTCTGCAATCGACGGGGCAATTATCGATATTGACAGCAAAGAACTTAAGGGAACTGAACTGATCAAAGAAATTAAGGGAAAGGAAGATACAAAAGCCGTCAGTATTATAGTGCACACGATTCAATCCAAAAAGGAATTTGTGGTTAAAATGGTTGAGTTCGGGATTATCGGTTATCTACTCAAACCATTTGATGAAGAGAAAACCTCCTCAAAGCTAAAAAGCCTGCTCGATAAGAACAAGGGCCATACTGAAAATAATTCACGAAAACACATCCGAGTTAAACCTGAACCGGATGAGCTACTGCGTCTCCACTTTAAACTGCCAGACCACTCCAATATGATTTCCGGGAAAATCCTCGATATCTCCATGGGCGGAGTTGCACTGGAGATGTTTAATCCACCCTCCGAAGGTGTTTTACATGCCGGTAAACAAATAGCAAAAATTGAATTTACTATAAGCGCAGAGCAAGAAATTTGGCCTTTAATAGAATAACCACGCCTGAAATACTTAAAGATCTGCCGCTTATAGTAAATTCAATTTTTGCTATCTGTTTACCGGCAGGGAAAACACCTTCGGGGGGGGGGTTAAACATCTCCAGTGCAACTCCGCCCATGGAGATATCGAGGATTTTCCCGGAAATCATATTGGGATGGTCCGGCAGTTTGAAGTGGAGA
>DRHE01000204.1 GCA_011049745.1 Spirochaetales bacterium
CATTGTTCAGGGCAAACACTTTGAAAAGCTGGTCGCTGAAGCTGACCCTGATAATGAAGGCTATTCACGCCTCCGTTGGCAGGGAGAAAGCAGAAGTATTTTTTTCCGCGGTGGAAAATTGGCGGCCCTGGTTGAGCTGCGCGATGTGGATGCCCGCGATGAGATACAGAAACTGGACCTGGTAACCGTTAACTTCATTGACCTGGTGAATGAGATTCACCGTAAGGGTTATTCGCTAAGCGGCCGGAGCGGCCTTGACTTTTTTGTGGAATATCCCTTTATCAACAATATTTCCGGAAATTATGACCGTAACGGCGACGGCGAGTATGACTCCTCCTATATTTTCCGGATAAGCGGAAATAATCAGCTCAAACTGAAGGAACAGATCGGCCTGCGAGGCACCCTGACCCTTCCGGGTGCAATAGATAATATTACGGTAGATTATTATCCCACCGACACTGTGGAGGAGCTTATCAACCGTATAAACCTCTCCGGCGCCGAAGTAGCTGTCCGCTTAAACCAGAACGGGCAGTTAAGTATCAAAGGCCTTCCCGCAGCTGATCCGGCATATCCTGATTTTGTGCTCAGGCATCTGGAGGATTCCGGCCAGTTCCTTGCCGGTTATGCCGGTATTTTACTTAATTCAGGTACGGACGGCGCCTTTGACTGGCAGCAGGCGGATGCAGTGCTATCCCTGCGCGGAGGAGATCTCGAGTTTGCCGTTGCTCCCCTGGCTCATCCGGCGGGTTGGATTGAGGTTAATCCGGCGCTGCTCAAAGATCCGGGCGCTATCGCTGCTGCTTCAAAGAGCGGACGCGGAGCGGGTGGTCATGGAGACGGCTCTGCGGCTCTGGCCATTGCCGCTTTGAGAACAGATAGGGTGATGATAGGCACAGCTTCCGGTTTCGATGAATTTTTTGCCGCTGCGGTGACGGAGATAGGGCTAAAAGGAGAGGAAGCTTCCCGTGCTCTGGAAACAGAAAAACTGGTGATCAAGAACTTAAAGGATATGCGGGAAAGTATTTCCGGTGTAAATATTGATGAGGAGCTTACTAATATGATCAAGTTCCAGCATGGTTATTCTGCCGGGGCCCGCTTCATCACAGAAATTGACCGTATGCTGGATATCATTATTAATCGAATGGGGGTATAGCTTAAGTTATGAGAAGAGTCAGTACTAATCAGAGCAGTATTGATCAGCGTTATTACATGAACCTCCAGGAATGGCGTATGAATCAGCTGCAGAACAAAATGTCTTCCCAGAGCCGGATCAAAGAGCTGCGCGATGATCCATTGTCTGCCGGCCATTCTACACGGTATCAGTCGCAAATTACCAGAATGCGCCGTTACTCTACAAATATTGAGCGGGCACGCGGGAATCTTGCCCTGATGGAGGGTAATATCCATTCAACCGTTGATATTCTTCAACGTGTGCGGGAGCTGTCAGTGCAGGGTGCAAACGGTATTTATAACAAGCAGCAGTTGACCTATATGGCTGAGGAGGTAAATCAACTGCTCAATGAGATGGTCAAAATTGCTAATGCCCGTTCAACTGAGGGAACAACCCTGTTTTCCGGTTTTATGACCCAAATTGAGCCTTTCAGGGTTCATACAGCAAAAGTGCCGGGAAGCAAGGGTGAAGTGATAAGCCGGTTGGATTACATAGGCAACATTGGCCTGAATATGGTGGAGATATCAGAGAGGGCAACAATGCCCTATGGTATTCCCGGCAATTATGCATTCTGGGCTGAGAATCAGCAAATATACTCTTCAACAGAGGCACTTGAATATCGGGTACAGCAGGACTCAAAAATAAGGCTTGACGGTGTGGATATTTCCCTTAAAGAGGGGGATAATGTCTTTGCTGTAATCAGTAAAATTAATGATTCCACGGCGCCGCTGCGGGCTAGAATTGACCCGGTAAATAATTCTTTGGTTTTAGAAACTACTTTTGCCCACCAGATCTGGGCTGAGGATATTGGCGGCGGTAGTGTGCTTAAGGATCTGGGTATTATTTCTCCTGGCGGGGAGAGAAGCAATGTTCCTCCTTTAAACTTTTCAGATTCAGCCATGGTGTCCGGTGGTTCGATTTTCGATATGGTCATCTATTTACGTGATCGATTTTACGCGGGTGATTCCGAGGCTGCCGGGGGAAGAGCTTTAAAGGGCATCGATCTGGCAATTAATAGCTTAACCACTACTCTTGCCGAAGTGGGAGCCCGTGACAACCGCCTGCAGGTAACCATGGATAAATTGTCCTATGAGCTGCCGGAGTTTATAAAACGTAATTCAGAAGAGGTTGATCTGGATTTGAGCGAGGCGATAATGGAGCTCAAGATGCTGGAATATACCCATAAGGCGGCTCTGGGTACTGCGGCCAGAATACTTAAACCAACCCTGCTTGATTTTTTGAGGTAAGATATGAAAGTAGCAACCAAGCCCTACGGCGCTATTGAAGTTGACAGCCGGCAGAAAATATCTTTTCCCTATGGCATTCTTGGCTTTGAGAATATGAAAAGCTACCTGCTTCTTGATGCAGTTCAGCAGCCATTCTACTGGCTGCAGAGCCTGGATGTGGTTGAGGTAGCTTTCGTGCTTATTAATCCCCGTATTTTCCGTCCGGACTATTCCCTTGATGTGCCCAGGGAAGAATTAGCAGAGATAGGTATAGAATCAGAGGGTGATATTCTTGATTTTGCTATTGTAACTATCCCGGATGATCCGGCAAATATGACTGCAAATCTCCAGGGTCCGATTATTATAAATAAAGTTTCCAGAATTGGCCGCCAGTCAATATCCAACAATGATAAGTGGCAGGTTCGCCATTTGATCATGCAGGATCTGGCAGTAGTAGGGCTTTAGAAAATGCTTGTTCTGGCAAGAAAGCTCAATGAGAGTATAATGATCGGAGATCAGGTAGAGATCTCGATTGTAGATATTAGGGGTGACCAGGTAAAAATTGGAATTAAAGCGCCGAAACATGTGAAGATCTACCGCCAGGAGGTCTACCGCGCTATTCAGCAGGAGAATATCGAGGCGCTCAAGAGTAAACCGGACCTGATTCCTCAACTTGATAAGCTATTAAAACAAAAAAAGTAAGAAAAGCTGAAAATGTAGAGGGGTTAGGATTATGCCTTGATCTGAGGCACCTATAGATTTCTTGTAATAGTTCAGCGGGTTTAGGGCTGATTCCCTATATTAACTGGATTGCTCAAGCAAAGAGGGAGCAGGAAACGACTTTCGATAAGCGATTATGG
>DRHE01000205.1 GCA_011049745.1 Spirochaetales bacterium
CCATTCAGATGCTTGCCGACCTCCATTACCGGGAGCAAGCTTTCGAGAATGCCTTTAAACAGTACCATCTGCTTATCGAATTATGCGCCACCCACCCGGATCTGGATGAATTTACAGTAACCCTGCGTCACGCTCTCTCCGCAATGCAGTTGAAGAAGTTCGATGTGGCCTACCGCAGCCTGATGATTGCCCGCACCCTTAAGGATGATAATTTCGAGGTAAACTATAATCTCGGCTACCTGGAGTTTATGCGCAAGAATTTTCAGAAAGCCGTTCCTTATCTGCAGAAAGCCAGAATACTGGAACCGGAGCATCCCCAGGCAAACCGCTTTCTCGGACACAGCCTCTTTCGACTGAAAAAATTCAACGACGCCGCCGGAGCTCTGCGGCGCTCTCTGGATCACGTTCCGGATGATAAAGAATCCCTCTATGTCCTGGCCCAGACCTACTTTCACCTATCCAAAAATGATCTCTCATTAAGAATATTCAATCACCTGCGAACCGATCCCAATATAGGAGCCAGGGCTTCCCTCTTTTCGGGAACCATACAGATGAAGAATAGGAACTACGGCAAAGCAATTGAAGACTTTGAGATTGGGCTGCGTCATGAAAATATTCAAATCGAGATAATTCTCGAGATTAAATACCGCCTGGCAGCGGCTAATCTGGCACAGAGTGATATAGGCCAGGCCATTCATCTATGGAAGGAAATCAAGGAGCTCAATCCCAAATACAAGGATGTTCAGGATCAGCTCAATAAATACCAGGAAATAAATACCAACCGCAATCTTCAGGTCTACCTGATATCTTCCAATTCTGAATTTGTCACCATCTGCCGTAAGCTGACCACAAGTTACTTTTCCAGAGCCAACACCAAAATCATGAATATCGCTCTACCGGGCGACGAGTATGTGGACCTTTTCACTGAGGTCCATACCAGGCAGTGGGAAGATTTGATCCTTTTCCGTTTTATCCGTTCAACTGGACAATCAGGCGAGCTCATGCTGCGGGAAATGTACTCCCGGATCAAAGAACTGAAAGCGGGCAGGGGCATCTGCATAACCGCGGGTGATTTTTCAGAAAGCGCCAAAGCCTTTGTCGAAGCCCGGTTGATCGACCTCGTGGAAAAGGACGAGCTGTTTAAACTTTTTTCCCGTCTGCCGGGCAGGCCTCCGGCTGCGGCTTCATAGCAGGCTTCATAGCAAAATCCCCTCTTTAAGGAGAAAAAATAACCAGGTGTCTCTCTTCAAAGAGAAAAGGAACCTTTACCCGGCGAATAGTGAAGTGACTTATCTGCTGATGTAGAGCACTCAACTCTGGTAGTATTCGCTCCAATCTGCCTTTATAGGCAACCACCTTTCCTCCCTCAGCCGTGATCTTCTTCAGGTTTTTCAGTTCCCTGGCCAGGGGGGAAAGAGCCCTGAAGGTCACCAGCGGATATCTCTCCTTGATATGACGGAAATCCTTTTCAATCACCCGCACATTCTTTAACCCCAGGAGGATAGCTGTATTCCTTAAGAAAGCTGCTCGCCTGGCCGCTCGTTCTATCAATACCAGCTCAGATTCAGTCAAGAATATTGCCAGAGGGATCCCGGGAAAGCCCGCACCGGAACCCAGGTCACAGATACTTCCATGGTGCTCCATGCTTTTAATAGTCGCTACGGCGCTTAAAGAATCCAGCACATGCCTGCTCACCAGTTCACAGCCTCCGGCTTTTACAAAACCATATATCCTGTTCCAGCGCTCAAGCTCGTTGATATATTTCAGTATCAGCTCCACCCTGTCAGGTGTGCCGCCAAGCCCTAACTCTTCAAGACCGCGGTTAATTAATTTTACCATGCCCTGACTATCCTGCCTGGAAAACATAACTAATCATTTTTTGCAAGGTGGACCAGAAGCACCGCAATATCAGATGAGCGCACTCCGGAAATACGGCCGGCCTGTCCCATGGATAGGGGTTTAACCTTATTAAGTTTCTCCACCGCCTCGGTAGACAGCCCGATTACCCGGCTGTATTCCAGGTCCGCAGGAAGCCGCATATTCTCCATTCTCCGGAAACGGTCGACCTGACGTTCCTGGCGCTTGATATAGCCTGCATACTTTATATCAAGCTCACTCTGATAGAGCCAGTCACGGTTTTTAGCAGCCAACCCCTTGTCCAGGCTAACTAGATCACTCATCCGGACTTTCGGGTCCTTAAGCGCCCGGCTCAAACTCTTGCCCTGGTGGATCTTCAACTCAGTGACTTTCTCTACATCCATCTCCTGCACTTTACGCTTGTCCAGCAATTCCTTGATCTCCTCAATTTCCCTTTTTTTCTGCAGCAGGCCATCCCTGGCTTCAACAGACTGGAGACCCACGTCATAACCTTTTTCCAGCAGCCTCAGGTCAGCAGTATCATGTCTTAAGGAGAGGCGATACTCGGCGCGGGAAGTAAAGAGGCGGTATGGTTCCCTGGTGCCCAGGGTTACCAGGTCATCAATAAGCACCCCTATATAGGCTTCGGCGCGGGAAAGAATCAGAGGCTCTCTTCCCTGCAGCTTCAATGCCGCGTTTATACCTGCCAGCAGCCCCTGGGCAGCCGCCTCCTCATAGCCTGAAGTGCCGTTTGTCTGCCCGGCGATAAACAGCCCCTTGATCTTCTTACTTTCCAAAGATGGGTAAAGCTGCAGCGGGTCCAGGTAATCATACTCCACCGCATACCCCGGTCTCATTATTACCAGGTCTTCAAGCCCGGGAACTGTGCGCAGGAATTCTTCCTGCACCTCCTCCGGAAGCGACGAGGAAATGCCATTCAAATAGACCTCATCAGTATTCAGGCCTTCCGGTTCCACGAATATCTGGTGGCTCGCTTTATCAGGAAAACGCACTACCTTATCCTCAATAGAGGGACAATACCTGGGTCCAACCCCCTGTATCTTTCCCCCGTACAGGGGTGAGCGGTGAATGTTATCCCTTATTATACGGTGGGTTTTTTCATTAGTATGGGTTATATAGCAGGATACCCGCGGCCTCTGAACTTTCGTGTTAGCAAAGGAAAAGGGTATTATTTCATCTTCACCGGGCTGCTCACGCATGCGCTCCGGATGGAGGGAGGAAGCCAGGGCCCTGGCCGGGGTTCCGGTTTTCAGCCGGCCCACTTCAAAGCCCAGTTTTCTCAAGGCACTGCCCAATCCTACGGCGGCAGGTTCCCCGAGCCTGCCCGAAGAGGCGGTAAACTCGCCAATAAAAATATCCGCCTCCATAAATGTGCCTGTGGTAAGCACTACATTAGGCGCAGTAAAGCGTCTGCCCCTTTCTGTAATTACCCCGCACACCTCCCGGCCGCTGTTGGTCAGTAAAAGATCCACCACCGTATCCTGGAACAGGCTTAAACCCCCTTCCCTTTCCAGGGTCCATTTAGCCAACTGGGAGTATAGAGCCTTATCCGCCTGGGCCCTCGGGGCCTGCACGGCCGGCCCTTTACTGCGGTTCAGAATCCTGAACTGGATCAATGATTGATCAATCAATTTAGCCATCTGCCCGCCAAGGGCATCGATTTCACGAACCACATTTCCCTTGGCCAGCCCCCCAATGGCGGGGTTACAGGACATTTTACCGATACAGTCCAGATTCTGGGTAATTAAAAGGCAGGAAAAATCCAGCCGGGAAAGGGCTAATGCAGCTTCGATCCCGGCATGGCCCCCTCCGATTACAATACCTTCAAAATCCATTCTATTTTCCCACACAAAAGTCTTTGAACATCCTATTTAATATATCAACTGAAGTGACCTCACCGGTTATCTCACCCAGGGCATCAAGGGACTCCTTCAGATCAACGGCAATCAGATCCAGATAGACCTCATCCTGCAGACTTTTTTTAACATCCTCCAGACTGGAAAAAGCCCTCTCTAGAAGTTCTTTCTGGCGCAGAGAATCAATGACTCTCTCTTCAGTACTACTTGAGAGATTGCCTGCCGTTCTATTAACCATTTCTTTTGAGAGCGCCGCTATTCCCGTGCCATCGACGGCGCTTAAAGCAATAAAACCCTCCGGAGTCCCGGCTGTTGAAATATCACTCTTGCTCCAGACCGGGATCAGCTTCCTATTATCATGGTAGGTTGAAATAAGCTCTCTGTCCTCGGCTGCCAACCCCAGAGAGCCGTCCACTAAATAGAGCAGCAAATCGCTGTTCCTGATAATCATATCGGCTCGCCTGACCCCTTCCGCTTCCAGGGGGTCGCCCGTGTCCCGCAAACCGGCTGTATCTATTAATTTAAAAGGAATCCCCTCTATAGAGATATATCCCTCCAGGTAATCCCTGGTGGTCCCATGAAACTCCGACACAATTGCCCTTTCCTCTTTTAAGAGACGGTTGAAAAGGGTAGATTTGCCGGCATTGGTCCTGCCCGCAATGGCTGCCACCAGGCCCTCCTGCACAATTTTTCCTATACTGTAGGTGCTGAGTAATTTTTCTATTTCAAGAGCCCACCCTTCAGCCTCATGGATCAGATCATTTTCTCCTTCAAGCTCTTCCTCAGGATAGTCCAGCCACACTTCAATCCCGGCAAGCATACCGGCCAGGCCGTCTCTTATCTCTCTTATCTTTCCCTCTATCGCTCCGGATAAGCGGTTCAGAGCAAGCGCCCTTGCCCGGTCAGTGCGCGCCCTGATAAGCTCATTCACTGCCTCGGCCCGGGTCAGATCGAGTTTGCCGTTCATAAAAGCGCGCAGGGTGAACTCTCCCGGCAGTGCATAGCGGAAGCCGCTATCAGCAAGCACTCCAATCAATCTTTTGATTACCGCCGGATTACCGTGGCAGAATATCTCAGCGCTCTCTTCGCCAGTATAGCTCTTCGGCGCCCGGTATACTGCAATCATCACTTCATCAATCAACTCCTCCGTATCCGGCGCTGTTATCCGGCCATAGTGAAGGGTATTGCCTGCGGCTTCAACTATCTCTCCGTCCCTGGAAAATATCCCCGAAAGCAGCTTTAGAGAATCCAAACCCGAAAGCCTGATAATAGCCAGCGCGCTTTCACCCCAGGGTGTTGCTAAGGCCGCAATAGATTCTTCCGGATTATAGTCCTGTGGATAGAGGCTCTTCTTCTGCATAAGATACAAGATACTTGATAAACCCTCCGGCTTCAACATCAACTCTGAAGCGCTGCCTGTAATCTTGATAGAAGGACTTACTTATACCTAAATTGTTGTTGTTATGTTACTATCACACCTGGCATGGCGGAAACACTTCGTTCCCAGATAAAATCAAGCTGCAGGACGGGGCCTGGGTAGCTGCACGATTGTTCGGCCCGAAAAGCTCCCGGCGGCAATATGTTGACAATTAATATTAATAATTAGTTGACAATTAGTTGACAATTAGTTGACAATTAATATTATATAAATATGGATACCAAAGATAAAATCATCACATATATAAAGGATTATGGACCCGTTTCAGGCAAAGAATTGGCAGTGCATATCGGCTTAACCAGGCAGGCTATCAATAAGCATATAAAAAAGCTTATCCAGTCAGGCCAAATTTTAAAATCCGGAAAAACAAGGGGAGCAAAGTATTCTATACCACAAGAATCCTCTCAAATTGAAAGACCTGTATCCCTGAAAAAAACGTATCTACTGAAGAATCTGGAGGAGGATGTTGTATGTAATGAGATCTCATTACAAATGAATCTCAAACATAACCTGGCAAGAAATGCTTATGAAATTTTCCGTTACGCTTTTAGTGAGATTCTGAATAATGCCATCGAGCATTCACAGTCAGATAGATGTTCGATCGTTGTTAGTATAGACAGTTTTTTTCTGACTTTTACAATAAGAGATTTTGGAATTGGGATTTTCTATTCTATTGCTGATAAATTCCATCTACCTAACGAGATTACAGCAATGGGAGAGCTAATTAAAGGAAAGAGAACTACCATACCTGACAGGCACACCGGAGAAGGTGTATTTTTCTCTTCAAAGTCGGGTGATGTGGTGCGGTTTAAATCTCATAGAATTTGTATTGTTTTTGATAATCAGAAAAAAGACATATTCGTGGAAGAAAAAAGAAATTCATCCGGAACTGAAGTGATATTTAAAATCAAAAAAAATGCGAGAAGAAAATTGGATTCCATATTCAAAGAATATGCGCCGGAAGATTACGATTATAGATTCGAAAAAACAAGAGTACATGTAAAACTATACCATAGCGACTATGTATCCCGTTCAGAAGCACGACGGTTACTGGCAGGATTAGATTCGTTTCAAGAAATAATTCTTGATTTTAACGGTGTAAAATCGCTGGGTCAGGGATTTGCAGATGAAATATTCAGAGTATTCCTAAAATCTCATCCATATATAAAAATCGAAGTTGAGAATCTGAGTGATACCTTAAAACCAGTTATTGATCATGTAAGTTGACAATTAATATTAATAATTAGTTGACAATTAGTTGACAATTGGAGCTTCCTCCCAGTATAGAAGTGCGGACAACGAAAAGCCCGGAGCCTGCGTGGTTGCCGGCGGGACCGGAATCGCAGCAGCACCCAAACTTGTAGAAAAACTTTACAGGCAAGGGATACTGGTACTACACATCGTGGTGCAATAATTCCCTCACCACTTTTTAATAATCTTACCTCTCCACCCGCGTATCTAATTCTAAAAGTACTTCAGCCGCTTGTTCACCTGGGTCGGTAAGGTCAGGGGGTTCCTCCACTTCAGTTCCGGATAGCTGGCCATCCCACCACGCACGCGCTTGCTGGTGACGGGACTGAAGAGAGTCTTCTGCGTACAATAGAATATTGGCATCGATAAGAATCAACGGAAATAATTGCCAGAGAATTGTTGTATTTCTTAATCCTTCTGGCCAGGCCGCCTTTAATCAAGTATGTTACCCTGGATCTTGACAGCCAGTTCTCAATTAGATAGAGGTTATTTGCCTTTGCTTCTATCAGGCCGAAAACCCGGGTTGTATTATTGCCTGGAACTGCAGAACAGCTGAGCTGGTTAAAAACTAAGCACAAGAAAAATATGATAAGGGCTATTCCGGTAATCAGTTTTCTATTTGATCGCTTCATATTGTCATCCTCAGGGAATGGTCACTTTCAGCCAATCCTGTTCATATAGCGATAGATAATGATTTTGCACTGTGCTGTACAACAAAGTCTTTGCCTGGCTGAAGGTATCATTCGGCTCATAGGCATCTTGAGCGGGAGTCGCTGTTGAAGTGCCGCCCCCGACGTCATTGACCAATATCGAATAGTATCCCGGATCTGGCTGAACATCGATATTGAGAATATAGTAGGTGTCAGCGTTGTCACCACCTCCATTGGCAAAGGTCTCAATTGTGTAAAATGTGGCATCAGCGTAATAATCAGTTAAAAACTCATCCCAGGTCGATGCCCCCGGGAAAGCAATAACAGTACCGTTATAGCTATCGTATTCACTATCTACTAAAGCAGTTACCGGATAATAGATGGACAAGCCATGGGAATCAGGAAAATCCTTATGCCGGTGATAGGAAACAGTAGTGTCTATTGCTGTTCTAAGTTCGCCGGAGCCTGTTATTGCAGGAAGGTTCTCGGCAAAATGGTACAGGTCGATGTAATGGGGTACATAAAAACATTGAGTATCGTATCGTGCTTTACAGGTCTCATCGGCACTGGCGCTAATCAGATTAATGGCAAAATTATCGATTGCCGTTACCAGGTTAGCCATATTGGCCATATCTATTACTGAAAGGGTTATCCCGCTGTAAGGAGTGTGGTCGATATATGAATCTACAATTGCTTTGCCCAGATTGGCAGGGGAGTTATCAACCTGCATAATAAGATCATACAAAAAATACTGATAGGCCCAACCGCCAACAGGCTCCGTCTCTTCCGAGGCAACAACGTAATCAGTTTCGCCTAATAGCTGGTAGGCAACCTCAACCATACCCATAAGGCAGGCATCAAACCCGATAAGATCAATCTCCTTCCCTGCAATAGCTAATTCAACCTCGCTCATGTAGAGACAATCATTGCTGCTGGTCTCATCCCAGCACACCGCCTTGTTCATGGGTTCCTTTGGTATTTTTTCTTTACTTGATCCCAGGTATCTTGGTGTAAAGCTGAAACCCTCGCCTTTTTTAATTATCTTATCTCTCCAGCCGCCGCCGTGGTTCCGGAATATTAAAGCATAATGATCCGCTGTGTAGTTATTCTTACAGTAATTTACAAACGCGATCACTGTATCCGGATTGCCCATATTAAGCTCTTCATTATCTCCCGTATCAGTGAGTGCAGTGCTGAAATAACTCGCATCCGCCGTAAGACGGGTCGATTTTATAGCATTCAGATCATTATCTGCTTTTATCTCATACAACCTGGTGCCTTTCCAGTCACCATCCGCCGTTGTATAACTATTACAGCGATCGATCAATACGATTACCTTCACCCCCTCGTTGTCCAGATTCACCAGCTCCATTTCATTCATATCATCCAGCGCACTACTTTCAAGATTATTATCACCATCCAGGTATACCATTATTGTCCAGGTAGAGTTTCCGGGCACACCATCTCCCTTTAATATAACAGGAGTATTGTCACCACCGCCATTATTTGCCGTTGGGTTGGAACAGCCGGATATGGTAATAATTGCGGCCAGGCTGAAGAATACCATGATATAAAGTAATATTCTGAAAGGTTTCTCCGTTTTTGGCTTCCTATATTTAATGATATAATAGTTAATACTTTTATCTATACTTCACATGATAATAAAAATCAATCTAAATGTTGGTTCTGGTAACAATAATGCGGGATTCCAGTTCTTTTAGTAGGAACTGTATGGTAAGATGTTAAAAAAGGGAGGTGAAATGATGGTGACATTGAAGGTTCTGGATGCCGTTAAGGCAGCTACAATAAATACAAATAATTCTTCTCTTCTCCCTCTCCCCATCCTCCCCGGTAAAATTCCTATACCCTTCTTATTGGAAAGGCGTAAGCTGAGTACGACTATCTTTAAGGCGGAACTCAAACACAATATCAATGAATGACTCATCATTTTCCGGATTCTCAGCAAAAAAGAAGAGGTGAGAACTGCAGGTACAATCGGAAGAACCGAAACCAGGTACTGACTTACCTGAGAGCATTGCCACGGCTTCTGCCAGCTCACATTCCAGTCTATTCTTTGTTCTAATGGGAAAAGTGCTGACCGTAGAGGCAATTGAGGTCAGATAATCTATATGCCAGTGCAGTTTCTTTCTCTTCCGCTTATGTCTTGCAAGTCTGGCTTCCAGGTTATTTAACCCTGAGCCAACGTAAACATAGTAACCTCTGCTAATTTTCACATCTCCCAGGGAACCGGGCCTGATTACCTGCTCTTTATCAATTCTAACCAGGAGAAGATAAACCCCTCCCATAGTAAGATTTTTTCGGGCCGGATCAATAGCAACCGGCACTTTCAGAGTGTTTATTGTTGTTGCCGCATCGGGCCGGCAAACAGGTTTTTCACCAGTATCCATTTTCAAGATCAGACCATTTTT
Source organism: Spirochaetales bacterium (assembly GCA_011049745.1). Lineage (GTDB taxonomy): Bacteria > Spirochaetota > Spirochaetia > SZUA-6 > DRHE01 > DRHE01. The sequence continues at coordinate 9,503 of DRHE01000205.1, forward strand.
TTCTCTAATTCAGTAAAAGTCAAGTATTTCTTGGGAGGGGAGCATGAAAAAGATGTAAAAAATC
>DRHE01000206.1 GCA_011049745.1 Spirochaetales bacterium
CACGGCCGGAGATTATATCTTAAGCGGAACAGAGACGGTAATGGCTGCCATTCGCAGACTGGTAACCCCTAAGCCCCAACCCCTTACTTAGCCGCTGATTCGCGTACAGCAGAAATTACTTCCACTGCCAGCGAGTGCGTGCGTGAACCCTGGCTTTAGCATAGTCGCTTCAGTCGGGGTGAGCATGTTGGCCGAGCCGGAACTCTCTTCCCCGTTTTTTTCAATTACCGGCCAGATACCCTCCCTCATCAAGAGAAACCACGCCTCTGCTGATAGCCTTAAGTCAGGCGGACAACCACCTTTACCCGGCCCTGGGGGTTTGATACCATGACCTTCTCACCATCCCTGACACAGCCGGTCATGTAGCGAGTGCCCAGTGGATTGACGGTAATCTTTATCAACCGCCCATCCTCCACGTGGGCCAGCAGCTGACAGCCGCCCCCATAGTCCTTGTTGCAGGAGACCGGAATTTTATACTTTTTCATCTACCAGTCCTTTCCTTCTGCAGCTCTTTTTTTGAGGTTCAGCCGTTCCGGCGGCAACAAACAAAATAGATCAGCTAATGTGAAAAGGTAATATCGAATACCACTGTACCGGAAGAGGGAACTACTGCGTTCGGCTCTGAGGTAGGATTAACCTTAACCCCTCCATAGTATTGTTCATGTTCGGGAGCGCCGTCATCCGTGTAGTCCGCCACGGCGTGAATATAGTAGGTGCCATAGAGCACATCACTGATTGAATAATTCACACTATTTGCTGCTATAGCAACAACCCCTGAAGTCTCTGCTACGGGGTTATAGGTATCATTTTCCACCCACACATAATAGGTAAAGGTTACCGCTGCACCTGGATAGGTCAGAGTACCTGTAACAGTAGCCCTGGTGCCGCCTGCATCACAGCCGGAGAAGGCCGCGATCAGTGTAATTGTCAATATCAGGTATTTTTCCATAAACCGGAGTCTTACGTTCATATCAATTTACATTATATCACCTTTTTTACAGATATGATAAGCTCACCGCAACTATTAATCCGAACCATCAGGAGGAGATAATTGTGAGCATCCATCTAAGCGCCCGGCAGGGTGACATAGTCCCTTCAGTCCTGTTGCCCGGAGACCCGCTGCGGGCAAAGTATATTGCTGAAAACTTCCTGGAAGAGGCCTACTGCTATAACGAGGTTCGGGGCATGTATGGTTTTACCGGCTTTTACAAAGGCAAGCGAGTATCAGTCCAGGGCACGGGCATGGGTATACCCTCTATCTCAATATATCTAAATGAGCTTATCTCCGATTACGGCGCTGAAAAACTGATCAGGATCGGCACCTGCGGCTCCATGCAGCCGGAAATTGAGCTGAAGGACGTCATCCTGGCCATGTCAGCATCAACGGATTCACAGGTTAACAAGATCCGTTTCAACAACATGGATTATGCCCCTACAGCCAGTTTTGATCTTTTACTCCAGGCCTTTCAGACTGCTGAAAGCAGGGGAATTGATGTGCGGGTAGGTAATGTGCTCACCAGCGACACTTTTTACAATGATAATCCTGACTCCTGGAAGCATTGGGCTGATTATGGAATATTAGCCGGTGAGATGGAGACCGCGGCGCTCTATACTCTGGCTGCAAAATATAAAGTGCAGGCTCTTTCAATATTGACGGTCAGTGACAACATGATTGACCATAAGAGCGCAACCTCTGAAGAACGGCAGAAATCATTCACCCAGATGATGGAAATCGCCCTGGAAATCGCCTGACAAATTGCCTGACAAATTGCCTGATGAGCCGCGTTAGAAGCCGCTATTTGAACTTAACGGCAGTACCGTAAACCAGCATCTCGGCAGCGCCCTGCATAACTGCGCTTGAGGCATACCTGATGTTTACTACCCCCTCAGCACCCAGGTTTTCAGCTTCCTGCACCATACGCCTGGTGGCAGTAGCTCGGGCTTCGTTGATCATCTCCGAATAGGCGGTAAGCTCGCCGCCCACTAAAGTCTTAAGTGCGCTCATAATATCTCTACCGATGTGCTTTGTCTGTATCATTGAACCCTTTACTACCGAGATAGTCTCAATTTCCTTTCCTGAAATAAAATCAGTATTTACTAATATCATCCTCATCCTCCTCCTTAATCTCTTTTAGCCGTTGTATTAAAACCGCTACTAAAGCGCCCATTAGGGCTAATATTGCGGCAATAACCACTATTCTGAAGAGCTGCGGCCTGCTGAAGGTATCTATAACCGAGAGTACCAGGATGCCGTACCCCAGAAAAACCAGTAACATTATTGCAACAATTACCACAGGCACAATATAGTTTTTCCTATTTTTCATATTTCTATTTATAGAATATCTTCCCTATCTGTCAAGTTTATAAACAGGGCCGTAATTAAACGCTGCCCGCCGGCTAAAACCGAGGGTACTTGCTAAAAGCGGTTATTTATCTTTTAATGAGTGGATAAGCCACATTACCGCCCGTTGCCTGGAGGTTGGATGACCCGCACAATCCTCTTTTTTTCCTATTCTTCTATTTTTGCCCGGGCAACTGTTGTACCACTGATTATAGAGGAAAGCGGCCATGCAGATTGAGCTTGATTTTTCTAACCCGGAAAAGACTGTAAGGGAAATTGCCGCTGATTTTATCAGCCGGGACCCATTGATCATCGACACTGAAACCACGGGTCTCGGCCCTGATGATGAAATAATTGAGATCACGGTTATTGACCACGGCGGGGATATCAAACTGGACACCCTGATAAAACCAATCAAAAAAATACCGGCTGACTCCAGCAGAATACACGGCATTACCAATGACATGGTTGTCAATGCTCCGGCTTTAGATTCATTATGGCCGGAGCAGTTATCACCGCTGCTTGGCGGCAGCGCTCTCTGCATCTATAATGCAGACTTTGACCTCAGAATGATAAAGCAGTCGCTAAAAAAATATGGACTTAACTGGTCAAATCCGGAAGAAGTGCTATGCCTGATGAAACTCTACGGCAGGCACCGGCAGGTTTGGGATGAATACTATAACCATTATAAGTGGTTTAAACTGACAACCGCTGCCACAGAGTGCTCCATTCAATTACCTGAAAGAGTGCACCGTTCCCTGGCAGATGCTGAGCTTACCAGGCAACTACTGCTTTTTCTGGCAGAACCAGCCCTGGAAAAATGAAGACAATTACCCATATTCCCTTCAATTTTGATTATAATGAATTCAGCAAACAGGCCCATCTTTCCCGGTATGCAGATCAAAGCACTAATCTCTCCACTCTGCTCGATAAAGCTGTTCCCCTTGTCAAGCCAAAAGCTCTCTACCGGGTATGCTACATAACAGACAGAAGCGGAATAGATATCTTCCTGCAAGGGGTGAAATTCAAAAGCGCCGTGTTAAGCCACAACCTCAGAGAAGTGGAGAGGGTTTTCCCCTACATTGCTACCTGCGGCAATGAACTGGATCACATTCCTCTTTCTCAAGATGATCTATTGGCCCACTACTGGCTGGACACCATCAAGCAGATGGCGTTAACAGCAGCTCTTAAATATGTCAGGTCACTACTATGCCGGAAATTCGGAATAAACAAACTTTCCACCATGAATCCCGGCTCGGGAGAAAGAGAGCTGTGGCCAATTGAGGAACAGCAGCCCCTCTTTTCCCTCTTCGGTGACGTAGAAACACTTATCGGCGTTAAATTAACCGAAAGCTGCCTGATGATACCTAATAAAAGCGTCTCGGGATTATTTTTCCCCACAGAGACGACCTTTGAAAGCTGCCGGTTATGCAGCCGCATAAATTGCGACCACAGGAGAGTCCCTTATACTATAACAACCTAAAATTAGTACATCGCAATCTAGATTGCGATATAAAAGAGACATCAGTAAAATAAATCATCAAATTAAAGGAGCAGCCTGATGAAAAAGAGGCAAGACTATCTATCCTGGGACGAGTATTTTATGGGCGTAGCCATGCTGTCGGCACAGCGCAGCAAAGA
>DRHE01000207.1 GCA_011049745.1 Spirochaetales bacterium
GGGATGCTGAGGCCTATAACACGGTCAGCGGCCAGGCTTCCAATAATTCAATCAGGTTGACCGCTGACTTTATGAACGCGGTCAAAGAGGATGGCGAATGGCTGCGTAAGGGCCGTGTTGATCAGAAGGAGGAGCGGATTAAAGCCAGAGAAATATGGGATAGCATTGCTATAGCCGCATGGAACTGCGCTGATCCGGGAATTCAATTCCACTCTACCATAAATGAATGGCATACCTGCCCGGAAGATGGTGAAATACGCGCTTCCAACCCCTGTTCGGAATACATGTTCTTGGATGATACGGCCTGCAACCTGGCTTCCCTGAATCTGCTGAAATTTTATGATGCTGAAAGCGGGAAGATAAGGATCGAAGACCTGCGCCATGCCATTCACCTGTGGACAATTGTCCTGGAGATCAGCATGCTCATGGCCCAATTTCCCAGTAAAGCCATCGCTCAAAAGAGTTATGATTTCAGAACCCTGGGGTTGGGATTTGCCAACCTTGGCAGCCTGCTGATGGTTATGGGAGTCCCCTACGACAGTGAAGAGGCAAGAGGTATTGCCGGAGGACTTTCAGCCCTGCTCACAGGCCAGGCTTATATTACCTCCTCTCAGTTAGCCAGAACTTTGGGTCCCTTCCCCCGTTTTAAGGCTAACCGCGAGCACATGCTGCGGGTAATCAGAAATCACCGCCGGGCAGCCTATGGAGCTGACCCTGAAGAGTACGAGTCCTTAAGTGTTTTCCCTGTAGGGCTCGATAAAAAAACCTGTCCCGCTTATCTCTTCAAGGCAGCATGCAGGGTGTGGGATGAAGCGCTTGAGAATGGCGAAAAATACGGCTACCGCAATGCCCAGGTTACGGCCATTGCTCCCACCGGCACTATCGGCCTGGTGATGGATTGTGATACCACCGGCGTAGAGCCGGATTTTGCCGTGGTGAAGAACAAGAAGCTTGCAGGAGGCGGCTATTTCAAGATTATCAACAGCTCAATTGAGCCTGCTTTGAAGGCCCTGGGATACTCAGATAACGCGGGCCGGGAGATAATAGCCCACTGTGTGGGCCATGGTAAACTTAATGAGGCTGCCGCTCTCTCCAGGAAAGCACTGATGGAGCGGAGTTTTACAGCCGGGGCTCTGGCAGTGGTGGAGAAAAATCTCAGTCAAGCTTTTTCCATACAGGCGGCTTTCTCGCCGGCTCTCTTTGACAGGGAGTTCCTGGAAAAATCTTTGCACATACCCAAAAGCGATTATCTGAAGCCGGGATTCAGCCTGCTTAAGACCCTGGGTTTCAGTGGCGAAGAGATCGAAAAGGCTGATCGTTATGCGTGCGGCTCCATGACACTGGAAGGGGCGCCTGATCTTAAGGTCGAGCATTACCCGGTTTTTGATACTGCCAATAGATCAGGCAGGCATGGGAGCCGTTTTATACGCTGGCAGGCCCATATCGACATGATGGCCGTGGTGCAGCCCTTTATTTCAGGGGCAATTTCCAAGACAATTAACATGCCCAATGAGACGACTATTGAGAAAATTAAAGGGGCTCATTTTCTCTCCTGGCAGAAGATGCTTAAATCAATAGCCATTTACCGTGATGGTTCGAAACTGAGCCAGCCCCTCAGTTCTTTAGCTCAAGAAGCTGATTCCACCGCTGCCCGGATTATGGCAATCGCTTCAGAGAAAAAAAGGGGAAGGGTAAGCAGCAAAGAAAGCCGGGGTGGTAAAAAGCAGAGAGAATCTCTGCCAAGCAGACGCAGCGGTTATACCCAGAAAGCAAAAATAGGGGGCCATAGTCTATTCCTGCGTACCGGTGAATATCCAGACGGCAGCCTTGGCGAGATTTTCCTCGATATGCACAAGGAGGGAGCCGCGTTCAGATCGCTGTTGAACAGTTTTGCCATAGCTATTTCTCTGGGGCTGCAGTATGGCGTACCTCTGGAAGAATATGTTGACGCCTTTACCTTTACCCGCTTTGCGCCAAATGGAATTGTCAGCGGCCATGAAAATATCAAGATGACTACCTCGGTGATGGATTTTATCTTCCGTGACCTGGCCTTCTCTTATCTGGAGCGCTTAGACCTGGTACAGGTAAAACCTGACGATCTGATTGTTACGGCCACCGGAACCCACAATAATGAGGATGAAGAGCAGAGTGATAATGGCGGCGGCGGTGAATTGGACCTTATCGAATTGGCGCGAATGCAGGGCTATGAGGGTGATCCCTGTGCAGTGTGCGGCCATTTTACCCTGGTAAGAAACGGAACCTGTTTGAAGTGCACGACCTGCGGCACTACCACAGGCTGTTCTTAGAAAAATGGTGCTGGTAATCGGACAGAACAGCACCTGGCAGAAAACCTGCCTGTTGCCGCAGTTAAAGAGCGGCGAGGTTAACCGTATTGACAGGGTCATATTCGGAGCCGCAGGCAAAGGGGCAAACGTGGCCAGGGGGCTCAAGCTGCTGGCCAAAAAACCCCATCTGCTGGGTTATACCGGCGGCATTAACGGGGACAGGTTTATAAACGCCTGTAAGAGTGAGGGTCTTGAGAGCAGCTTTATCCCGCTTGAGCATGAAACCCGGATCTGTACTACAATTATTGAATCCAGCGGCAGAACCACCGAATTGATCGAGCCCTCACCCGTTGTTTCAGATCAGGAAATAGCAGCCTTCAAGCAGGAGTTTCAGAAAAAAATACCGGCAGCCGTGTTTTTAGCAATTACCGGAACCGCCCTGCCCGCTGAACCGGATGAGTGCTATAAGGATTACCTGATCCAGGCAAAGAGCCATAATGTGCCTGTACTTCTTGATTCCTACCGGCGCCACGGCGCCCGGGCCCTGGAGGCCGCCCCGGAAATACTCAAAGTCAACCTGCAGGAAGTTGAAGAGCTGGCCGGGGAAAAACTCTCTGCTGGGGTAAGCAAGGTGGTAAGCAGGTTTATGGTTTATAATGAGATGATTGAGAAATTCGGGATCAGGTGGATCATAATAACCAAAGGCGCTGAGGGGGCCGAGGGGTGTGACGGCAGCAAATTGGTGCGGGTCTCCTTACCTGACGTAAAGGCGGTAAATCCGATAGGCTCGGGAGATGCCTTTTCTGCGGGTATCATTGCCAGTGTTCTTGATGAAATTGGTGAGGGAGCCGTAATCAGGAAATTCCCTGAAGCTTTTTCTCTGGAGCGCGCCCTAAAATGGGGAGCGGCCATGGGCACTGCCAATTGCCTTAATATCAATCCGGGATTTGTTGAGCTCACTGTTTTAGAAAAAATATTTGAAAGAGTAGTAGTAGAGAGGAGAGAAAAATGAGTGATCTAATGAGGCCGATTCCCTTCAGAGAATTGCTGTGTAGGATATTCGGCGAGTATTCGAAACTTAAGAGCATCTTCGGAATCCATAAGAATGAGTTTTTCAAAAAAGAGAGCGGCAAAAGAATTGAAGTTTTCGGGGAGGAGTGCTCAGTTCCCCTGGGGCCTGCGGCAGGTCCCCATACCCAGCTGGCCCAGAATATTATAACCTCCTATCTGACCGGCGGCCGTTTTATAGAGCTGAAAACCGTACAGAAACTCGACATGCTGGAAATAGAAAAACCCTGTATCGATGCTGCGGACGAAGGCTACAATACCGAGTGGTCAACCGAATACACCCTGGAAAAGGCCTACGATGAATACCTGAAGGCGTGGGTAATCCTCCATCTGCTGGAAGAGCTGCTGAGCTTGAACTCAGGGCTTTTAGGCTCAAGCAACGGGCGTTCCTTTATTTTCAATATGTCGGTTGGCTATGACCTGGAGGGAATCAAGACCCCCGGGATGCAGACCTTTATCGATAATCTAATGGATTCTTCAAGAAATAATCTTTTTAACAGCTATCTGGAGCAACTGGCGGGAATTATAAAAAGGAAAGAGTATATCGGCGGGACTGATCTGGCCGGTCCTCTTAAAGGAGCTGAAGGTTTAAGCTCCGGGATCTCAAGCAATATCTGCCGTTCCCTGACCCTGTCCACCATGCACGGCTGTCCGCCGGATGAGATCGAAGCGATCTGTTCCTACATGCTCACCGAGAAGAAGCTTAATACCTTTGTCAAGTTGAATCCGACCCTGCTGGGATATGAAAGGGTTCGCGCTATACTGGATACCACGGGCTTCGGCTACATTGAGCTCAGCCGGGAGGGCTTTGATAAGGACCTTAAGTACGGCGATGCTCTTTCCATGCTGCAAAGATTGACCGGAACAGCAGAAGCCTGCGGTATGAGTTTCGGGGTGAAATTGAGCAATACCCTGGGGGTGGTAAACAATAAGGACTATCTGCCGGGAGAAGAGATGTACATGTCCGGCCGGGCTCTCTTCCCGTTAACCATCAATCTGGCCGCTGAAATCTCCGCTGATTTTGCCGGGCAGCTCCCCATTTCCTATTCCGGGGGCGCTTCCGCCCTCAATGTAGAGCGCATTTTCCGGACCGGTATAAGAC
>DRHE01000208.1 GCA_011049745.1 Spirochaetales bacterium
ATATCAGGGTTATTTCACCGTAAATACCGGAGTTCAAGGGAATCCGGTGGGAACTGTCCTTGGTGCTGGCCAGAATAAAACGGCTTAAAGAGAGAATTCCCGGATCAAGGTTTACCTTTCTATTTTCTTTTTCCGCGAAACTCCGCTCTATTTTTACTGTAATCAGCTTAATAGCCGCCAACCGGTCAGGTTCAACCAATTGCTTAAAGGATACAAAAAACCGCATAATCGGAGAGCCCATCTCTTTATCATAGTAGCGGGTAAATGAAAAATCTAAAAGCTCACTGATATAATCCGGCGGGCCAAACTCCGCCTCAATAGCAGTAAGAAGGTCTTCCCGATATTCAAGGCGGCTGATCAAGATACCTGTAACCAATTTTTCTCGGCTAAATAATTCATGAACAGCCATAATTTAACTCCATCCAATTGCCAAGGGCTTAAGTTTATCTTATAATCACCTTATATGGAAGAGAATTCAGACTACAGTGGCCGGTTAGAAGCCTCACTCGAAGCCAGGGCTAAGTTCATTGAAGAAAAGCGACTGACGCATTTAAAAGAGAACTTCAGGATTTTCCAGACCCTGTTTGAAAGCATCTACAATATTCTCTTGAGAAAATCCCTGATCCAGGAAGATCCATATAAATATGAACAGAAAATATCTGAAATCTCTCTGCCGCCAAGGGATAATTTTATTGAATCTGAAAAACAGGAAAAAATGAGCCAGCGGTTGTCTGAATTCCACAGTCAGCTTGATTTTCTAAACAACTACTACCAGTTCAGCCTGGAATTTCTAAACCTTAACCGGATTAAACTGATAGTGGGGCTGGTCAAATACATAAACTGGCAGAACTTAAGGATAACTTCCTCAAATATTACCACCATGGTATTGGCGGAATATGTGGAAAAAATCAAACAGGGTACTGATAAAGTATCGACGGGGATTATTAAAGATGCAGTCAACCAATTAGATAATACTACCAAACAGATCATGGCCGCGCTCAGTGAGATCACTTTTTGGCTGCGGGAGAATTACAAACTGGAATTGCGGATAAAAATATTCTCCCGGCTCCCGGATATGAAAGCAGGTGAACCGCCAAAGGATGGTATAATTAAAACAGTTAAAAGAATGTTCGTACAGAGTATGCAGGGTTCACCCTTTTTCACCTCATTAGTGGAAGAGGTGCTGGCCGAGGATTACTCGAGCCAAAGCAGAGAACTGCAGCAGATCATATTGGAAAAACTGGCAATTAAGGAAGTTAAACCCAGAAAAAAGAAGCAGGAACCTGCCTATAAAGCTGTACTATTAGAGGCTATCCGAAACCTGACCAAATCCGGCATTACCTTAAAGGATGGACTGGCCAAGCTCTATGACAACAGCTTGATACTCAATTCCCGAAAAGTTACTTTAGGTGAAAAATTTTCCCGCTGGGTCAGAAGAACAATTCAGAAGGGAGAGGATGAACAGATATTCGAAGTGGAATACTTTGACGGCACAACCTCAACAGCAAGAATTGAAAAAATCACTTTTAATCACTTTTACCAGGAAAGCCAAAAAAAGGCAAGGCTTTTTATGACCCTTGCCAATAAAATGAGCACCGCTTACCAGCGTCTGGAAGGAGCAGGCGAAGAACAGATGTTTGACTTTCTGGCCAAGAACCTTGGCGATCTTCAGCTGATATATAGAAGAATGGAAGGGTTAAGCACCTACTTCAGAAGCGAATTCACCCAGTCGGAAAGGAATAAACTAAAGGGTATAAAGCTGGAGCTTGCTGCTCTGAAAAACTCCATTGTAAAAACAAATAAAATCAAACATGACTACGTGTCCGGAAAAGAAGAGGAACAGCAGATGAAGAAGCTTGGCATTAGAATGGAAGATGATCAAACCCGGTAAATTCCCAGCACCCTGAAATCATTGGCTTCCTTTTTAAGCTGCTCAACTGCCTGGAAAAATATTTCAATCTCTGCTGGAACATCAACATCAACATAGAACATCTGTTCCCACGGTTTTCCGGGTATGGGCCGGGATTCCAGTTTTTTCATATTGATATTTCCATCAGCAAGCACTTTCAGGGCCAGAAACAAAGAGCCCGGTTTGTTGGCAGTGGAAAAAACTAAAGCGGCTTTATCCGGATTATCAAAACCGGCACGCTCCTCGCGGGCGATAATCACAAAACGGGTGTAATTGCGGCTGTTAGTCTCTATACCTGCTTTCAATATCTGCATTTTATATACCCCGGCTGCTTCATCTCCGGCGATAGCTGCATTCTCCTTTTTACCATCTTTGGCCACGAAAGCCACCGACCCGGCTGTATCATAGTATGAGACTCTTTCCCACTGTGGATATTTATCTAAAAACTTGGTGCATTGAGACAGTCCTTGTGGATGTGAATATACTCTTTTTATATCTTCAATTTTCGCTCCGGGCAGAGTAATCAGATTATGTTCAATTCTGATTGTCTTTTCACCTACTATTTTTAAATCCGGGAACTGCAGCAGTAGATCGTAATTCTGGTGAATGGAACCTGAAAGGGTATTCTCCAGGGGGATCACTCCATAATCCGCTTTTCCCTGCAGAATAGAGTTAAAGACATCCCGAAACTCCCGGTGCGGTACCGCCCGGCTTCCTTCCGGAAAGTAGCGATTGACAGCAGTTTCGCTGTAAGCGCCCCGCTCCCCCTGAAAGGCAACCTGCCATTTCTCTTCCCTGCCTGCTTTCACAGATTCTCTCATAGTCGGATAGATACCGAGTTTCTCCGGAAGCCTGGCTACCTCTTTGCCTAAAACCGGGGCTAAAGCCTCGATATCGCGCATCAGCTTTTCAAATTGTACTCCAAAGAGGGACTGCGGCCCATCGGAAAGCGCTTTCTCGGGGTGTGGATGTACCTCAATGATCAAGCCATCTGCTCCTGCCGCCATCGCAGCTAATGCCATGGGCAGCACTTTAGCCCTGATACCGGTGCCATGGCTGGGATCCACAATAATGGGCAGGTGACTCAGCTTCTTAACCACCGGGATAGCCGAAATATCTAAAGTATTGCGGGTATAGGTTTCAAAGGTTCTGATACCCCGCTCGCAGAGGATTACATAATCCGTACCATGAGCCAGGAGATATTCAGCGGACATTAACAGATCCTCAATTGTTGCGGCCAACCCCCTTTTAAGCAATACCGGCTTGCCCAGTGCGCCGACCTTTTTCAGCAGCTCAAAGTTCTGCATATTACGGGCGCCGATCTGCAGAATATCAATATACTCTTTGAACATATCCGCCTGCTCGGGAGCAACTATCTCCGAAACTGTAGCTAAGCCCGTGGCCTCCCCGGCTTCTTTGAGATATTTCAACCCCTCCTCACCCAGACCCTGGAATGAATAGGGAGATGTCCTGGGTTTATAAGCGCCGCCTCGGAGAATTACTGCACCCGATTCCTTGACCATGGCGGCAGCTTCCAGAATCTGCTCTCTGGATTCCACTGCACAGGGACCGGCCATTACCGCTATACGGCCGCCGCCGATCTTTACATCTCCCACAGGAACAACGGTATCTTCACCTTTAAATTCCCGGGAGGCCAGTTTATAGGGTTTGGTTATGGGAATAACCCTGGCTACTCCCGGCAGTAGCTCCACCACCCGCTGATCAATGGGGACCAATCCCACGGCAGCCAGTACCGTTTCTTCTTCTCCCTGGATTTCGCGGATCTTAAAACCTTTATCCTCGAGAAAGCGGACAATATCTTTTTTAATATTTTCTTTTATGGAATGTTCTAAAACAATAATCATGGATAGATGCTAGCTGGTTAGTTAAATAATTGTCAAGCGGGCCGGCAGAAATGTGGCTGCCCAATTGTCGCCTATCCGCGGCCGGTAATGCAGCTATCCACAGCCGCTGGTAATCTGCCGCCGGCTGCTTGATAACCCCCGGACAAATACCGGCCAATGATAACCGCCCTATCAAGAATCCCCGGCCACCTCGCTTAAAGTTACCACTCTATCGGCTCTTAACACCTCTCGCTGGAATTTGTCTTTTAAATTTTCCTTATACTCTATGACCTGAGCCACATATTTAAGCGTACTGTAAGGTGTACCGCGGATGACACCATAGGTGCCGGCATTATACATGGCCAATGCAACTATCTCACTCTTGCCCTCATTTAAACAAAAACGCAAATGCGCCAGGCCATGACGGGCATTGATCTCCGGGTTGTAAAAATCACCTTCTTCCAGCACAGGGAAAGTTTTGGAATTCAACTGGAAGAGACCTCTATCTATTGAATCGGCATTTCGATTAACAGCCCTATTTTTATACCTGCTTTCCACCCAGGCCAGGGAGAAAGCTAAAGAGAGAGTAATATTGTTTTTTTCCGCATAGGTTAAAATAGGAAGCGTCACCGCCATATCTCCGGTAACCTTTGAGTAAAAATCAATTATTATCCCTTTAGTCTTACTATGCCTGTACAGGTAGAGCTCCAGGTCTTCATTTTCATCTCTCTGAGCCAGCAGGGATTCAATGGTATATAATGTGTCTAAAGCAGCTGATCCACCATCTCCTTCACTGCGGCTAAAGTATTCTGCAGAACAACCCAGTAAAGCGATGCTCACCAGGCTTAAAAGGCAAATCAGCCTTCTTTTCCGTTTATTATATGTACTGATCATATCCATTATATCTCCATAAAATCTATGAACTGGATAGTTACTACTTTTTTTAGCAAAAGGCAATAGCTGATGTAAGATTAATCAAGGGAAAACTAAAGGCCGAAGGCCGAAGGCCGAAGCTGCCAGCAGGGTAGCCTGCCAGGGCGGGCCTGAAATGGCGCATGTGATTGCCTCATCGAAGATCGCGTTTGCTGCTTCTTCCTCGCGACCTTGAAATCCAACCGGATTCAGGTACGACTGGAGTGCAGCCACGGTTCGACAATAATATACATAAATATTTCTTTTTGTAAACAATTCTAATAAAGTATAATTACCAGCGTAGGATTATATAAATAAAAGACAAGAAATCCGGCTGTTCCGGATCGCACTTCCCTGATTTCCCTTCACGGCTATGCCCATGAATCAACCCGCCTTACCGGGAGCTGTAAGGATAAACCCGGCCGCACCTGGGCTTTTTCGGCGGCCTATGACGGACCAAAATTGGCATTAATCCGCTTCAGCCCCAACGAGCCGCATTTGGCAGAGAGGGAGTTGATCAGTCATCTCGATTTACTCAATGAACTGGATGCCCTGGAAAAGCGCGCTTTAGAGCTTTTAAAAAATCAAATCGGGGGCAACTGTTTTCGCC
>DRHE01000209.1 GCA_011049745.1 Spirochaetales bacterium
GACTAATTATTATGAATTCCCCAACGGGGAACTGTTATCCTTTCTTCTATACTCTGCCAAACTCGAAAAGCTTTGCTTTAAAAGAGGATAAAATCCGGTAAATATTGAATACAAAGTATCATATCTCTTCTGCTGATATTGATCAGGTTCGTATTTCTTGCGAACTCGCTGGACACCCGGGGGAAGAGAGTAATCTGTAAACCAGCCGAGGGCTTTCCCTGCTAACATGAAGGCACCCAGCAGCCCGACATCAAGTCCATCTTCCAAGACCAGGACTTTACAGCCGAAAACACTTGAGAAAATTTGGGGCCATAGATCCGATTTAGCTCCGCCCCCAACTAAAGTCAGGTGTTTATCTTCAGAGATATCATGGCCTGTACGTTGTCCTATTGAACGCATGGCAAATGCCACTCCTTCCAGAACCGACCGGTAGATGTCTTCCCGTTTAGTCTCCTTTGAAATTCCGATAAATGCACCTCGGGCATCAGGATCTCTGAATGGCGCTCTTTCTCCGGATAGGTATGGTAGAAAAACAACACCATCAGCCCCGGGTTTCCGCCCGGCAGCCGCCTTACCTATAAGAGAGTACCCATCTGCTGTGTCATTGAAGGTGCTTATTTCTTTCAGCGCCCATTCCAGGTTTCCTCCTGCCAGCATCATAGGTCCTACTTGAATGAGACGGGATGGCTCAGGATGGCGCAGGTTGTAGATCCCGGTTTCAGGATCAACCATTATATCCTTGAACTCTCCATCGGGAGTGGTTGCAGCTATCCAGCCGCTTGTGCCCAGGTAACAGTAGGCTGCACCCGGCTCACCGGCGCCGGCGCCGATAGTTGTTGTGCCCACATCTCCGGAACCATGGAAAACAGAAATTGCAGCGGGAAGCCCTAAAAAGGCTGCAGCCGATTCAGATAATGGGCCGTCATAATGGTCAGCTCTTACAAGCCCCGGAAGCCAATCTTCCCTGATTTCTGCCTGGTGTAAAATCTGGTAAGCCCAGTTGTTTTTACCAATATCTAAAAGCCCTGTAGTTGAAGCTGTGGTGAAATCAGAATTCAGGCTTCCTGTCATTCGCCATGCTGCATAATCATGAGCGCCGAATAGAATAAACTCAGCATCGCGATATACTTCAGCTCTATTTTTTTTCATCCACAGAAGTTTGGCCAGGACAGATGATGCATCTTGAATATTACCTGTAATTCCTTTAATCCGGTTATTCCCCAGGATACTTTGAAGCTCTTCCATTTCGAGTCCTGCCCGGGTATCGTAGTATAATATAGCGGGATAAAGGTCAGTATCATTCCTGATGAAAATAAGATCCTGCATTTGTCCGCCCAGCACAACAGCCTGAAGATTTTCTTCTATAATATAAGATCGAAGTTGCCGGAATCCTTCACGAAGCGCATGCCACCAGTCTTCCGGATCGCGTTCAGCATAATCTGTCTGCGGAATAACCGGATATTCCGTATATGCCCTGGCAATAGTCCTTCCCGATTCATCAAAGAGAGCTGTTTTTGTGGCTGTTGTGCCGATATCAGCCGTTAGAATCTGTTTCATTTTTTATCTCCTCCCCCGGCAGCAACGGCTTCAGAGATCAAAGAAATAAAATCAGCCAGGTCAGCGCCGCCCCTGGTTGAGGCTTCCACTAAAGCGGTACCGATAATGATTCCGTCGGCGCCCATGTTGCGCAGCTTTAAGGCGTCATCCCCGGAGCGAATGCCGAATCCTACAGCCACAGGTAAATTCCGCCCTGCAGCGATTTTCTTTATTTTCATTACCCGCGTACGAATGGACTCATTGATTACAATTTTATCTCCTGTTGTTCCGGGATATGCTTGAAGGTAGAGGAAACCTTCTGTTGCTGAAGCCACCTGATGAACGGCCCCTACATCCATATCTGCAGAAATGAAGCCAATAGGACTTAAACCGTATGTTGAGGCTGATGCGGCATATGAATCCCATTGCCGGAGGGGTATATTGGGAACCAGGATTCCTTCAATACCGTGTTGGCGTAAAAGAGAAAAGACAGCAGTCTCACCTAATTTCTCCAGGGTAGAGTAGTATAACATACCGATCCCGGGTATTCCAGCTGAGCAGAGGGCCTGGCCTGCCAGAGAGAGTGCATTTTCAAAGGATATTCCCTGATTTACTACCTGGTTCATCGCTGTGGAAATTACTATTCCATCCAAATTCGTATCTCTGGTGGGAATCCCAATTTCCATGCATCCCAGTCCAGCCAGAGCGGCCTGGTGTACCCGTTCAATAAACTCTGTTGATGTTGGATATCCGGCAGGGAGGTAGCCGATAAGAGCGGGAATTTTTTCCTTTTTACATTCCAGGAACAATTCCTTTATCGTCATTTCACCTTGCCTTTTTAGCCAGGCTGGATATAAGGACAGCCAGTATAATAATGATCCCGGTTAGAATAGATTGAAGATAGGTATTAACGCCTAAAATATTCAGCCCGTTGCCTAAAACGCCCATAATAAGAACGCCCAGCAGGGTACCAAGAATATGCGCCTCTCCCTCTCTGAAAACAGTCATTCCAAGGAAAACCGCTGCTGCTGCATTTAGCATGAAGGGGTTGCCGGCCTGAGGATGGGCTGAAAAGAGACGGCTTGTCAGCACAATTCCGGCGAAAGCTGCTCCTAAGCCGGATAAGGCGAAGGCGAAAAGTTTTATTACTCTGATGTTTATTCCGGAAAGGTAAGAAGCCTCGGGATTGCCCCCAATAGCATAGAGCCTTCTGCCGTAGGTTGTCTGCTCCAGAAGAATCCAGGCAATCAGAACAACAAAGGTCATTAGAAAAACCGGTATGGGTATGGGGCCCAGGGAGCCCTGCCCGAGCCGGCGGAAGGATTCAGGAAGTCCGAAAATAGTAGCACCATTTGTAACCAGAAGCGATAGACCGCCATAGGCGGTCATGGTTGCCAATGTGGCCACAAAAGCGGAGAGGCCTCCGTAGGCTACCAGAACGCCGTTAATCAATCCGCCGATAATGCCTATGATCAATCCAGCCGTAATACCGGGCAATACTCCCATA
>DRHE01000210.1 GCA_011049745.1 Spirochaetales bacterium
CAAAAGGTAAAGAGCATGATTGAACAGGGGTTGTTTGGTGAGATAACCCAGATGCAGATAAATTACCGACATGCGATCAATATTGGGGGAAGTAAGTACTGGAAAACCAGAAAAGACTATGTTGGTGATGCTGTCGGTATGGGTATAACTCATGCGGTATTCTCTATTTGCTATTTTTTCTCTCCGGCAAAGGCGGAATCAGTATTTGCCTCATCACACTCGAGTGCAGACAGCGGTTTTGAGGTGGACCCGATCTGGAATATAATGATCACTTTTGACAGCGGCGCAACCGGTATTGTGCTTGGGGATATAGAAGGCGGCAACAGTTACGATCTTTACCATAATATTTTCGGGACAAAGGGAGGCTTTGTTTTTGATTCTCAAGGAAAGGGTGAAGCTGCGGTGAAATACTGGAATGAAGATACAGATCGACAGTGGGTCTATCCATTATGCAAAGAAGAAAAAAAACACGGTTGGCCGGAAAGCATATCTCTGCCTAATTCTGGCGATGTTATAACTCATTCAACTGAAGAAAGTATAAGCTACTTTCTTGATCATATAGATAGAAAGGAGAAACCTTTTTTAAGTTTCAGTAATATGCGTATAGTGCAGGACATAAATTTTGCCGCCCAGCTTTCAGCAGAATTAAAGGAGCCTGTGACTCTTCCGGCTGGTTAAACAATCAGACTGTTGATTGACTCAAAAATTACTGACGGGTATCATGCGCCTATGAAAAAATATCCATTTACAGCAATAGAAAAGAAGTGGCAGGAATATTGGCAGGATAATAAGACCTTTCGAGTCACTGAAGACTCTACCATTCCCAGGGAGAAGAGAGTTTATGTGCTGGATATGTTTCCCTATCCTTCCTCTGCCGGACTTCATGTAGGCCATCCTGAGGGGTATACGGCAACAGACATATATTGCCGTTACCTGCGAATGAAGGGATACCATGTGCTCCATCCAATGGGCTTTGACTCATTTGGTTTGCCTGCAGAAAACTATGCTTTAAAAACCGGCACCCATCCCCGGATCTCAACCGAGAAAAATATTTTATTATTTGAAAAACAGATAAAGGCATTAGGATTCTCCTACGATTGGGATAGGAATATATCCACCCATACGCCGGAATATTATAGATGGACCCAGTGGATATTTCTAAAGCTCTGGGAAAAGGGTTTGGCTTATGAGGCTGAAATGCCCATAAACTGGTGTACCAATTGTCTGACCGGGCTGGCCAATGAAGAGGTTAGAGATGGTTTATGCGAACGCTGTAACAGTCCGGTGGAAAGAAAGAATATCAGACAGTGGGTGCTAAAGATAACAGCTTATGCAGACCGGTTACTCGCGGATCTGGATAAACTTGACTGGTCTGAATCGTTAAAACTTATGCAGCGCAACTGGATCGGCCGCAGTGAGGGAGCGAATGTAATCTTTCCCTTAGCTGACGGTAAAGGGGAAATTGAAGTATATACCACCCGGCCCGACACTCTCTTCGGCGCCACCTATATGGTATTAGCCCCGGAGCATGCACTGGTCAGTGAATTGGTCACGGCTGAACGGAAAGAAGAAGTAGAGGCCTATATCAGGAAAGCCAGCCGCAAATCAGATATGGAGCGTACTGAGCTGGCAAAGGAAAAGACCGGTGTTTTTACCGGTGGTTATGCTATAAACCCGGTTAATAAAGAGAAGATCCCGGTATGGATCTCAGATTATATTCTTATATCTTATGGAACCGGCGCAATAATGGCGGTCCCGGCCCACGATCAGCGTGATTTTGAGTTTGCCGTGGAATTTGATCTTCCCATAGTGCAGGTAGTTTCCAGTGATGGAGAACTGGAAGAGCCGAAAGAGGCTACGACTGCTGACGGCATTGCCATTAACTCAGGGCAATTTAACGGCCTCACGACTGCTGAATTCAAGGTCAAAATGATTGAGTGGCTGAAAGAAAATAACCTGGGAAGAAGTGCGATAAACTATAAACTACGGGATTGGATTTTTTCCAGGCAGCGCTACTGGGGCGAACCGATCCCGTTGGTACACTGCTCCAGTTGCGGCATAGTCCCGGTTCCCTATGAAGAGCTGCCTTTACTGCTGCCGGAGGTGGAGAGCTACAAGCCCACGGGTACAGGCGAATCACCGCTGGCTCAAAAAGAGGAGTGGGTCAACACCAGCTGCCCCAAATGCGGCGGTAAGGCAAAAAGAGAGACCAATACCATGCCCCAATGGGCCGGTTCCTGCTGGTATTATCTGCGATATCTTGATCCCGGTAACGACAGACAGTTTGCCGGCAGGAACAAGATTGATTACTGGATGCCTGTAGATCTCTATGTGGGCGGGGCTGAGCATGCTGTTCTCCATCTACTTTATTCGCGTTTCTGGCATAAGGTGCTCTATGATTTTGGTCTGGTCAACACCGACGAACCCTTCATGAGGCTGATCAATCAGGGAATGATCCTTGGTGAGGGCGGTGTAAAGATGTCCAAGTCTCTGGGCAATGTTATCAATCCGGATGAAATTATAGAAAAACACGGCGCAGATTCCATGCGGCTTTATGAAATGTTTATGGGGCCCCTGGAAGTATCCAAACCCTGGTCCACCAGGGGGATAACCGGTATAAAGAGGTTTTTAGAGCGGGTATGGCGTTTAGCACAGTGGGAGCTTTGTGAAGATGAGCCGCCGCGGGAACTGCTGGTCCTTCTGCACGAGACAATAAAAAAGATCGGCCACGATACTGAACATATAGAGTTCAACACCGCTATTGCCCAGATGATGATCTTCACCGGGGAGCTGTACAAGGCTGATAAGCTCTACCGTCGGCTCTGGGAGCCTTTTGTGCTGCTGTTAGCACCCTATGCCCCCCATCTGGCCGAGGAGTTATGGCAGCAGCTAGGCCATTCATCTTCTGTTTCAAAAGAGATATACCCGGAATTTAATGAGGCTCTTACCGTTAGAGAGGTTACAACTCTTGTTTTCCAGATAAATGGCAAAATACGGGCCAGGGCTGATGTGCAAACAGGTCTGGCCGAGGAAGCAATGGAAAAGATAGCGCTGGAGCAACCGCGCATTAAAGAACTGCTCACGGAAAGAAAGATTGTAAAGATTATCACTGTTCCCGATAAACTGGTGAATATTGTAGTTAGATAGCAATTTTGGAAGCTTATAAAGAGAGACAGCAGAAGATTTACTCTTACTTAAGAAAAGAGGGGCTGGATATTGCTGTTCTCGCCGACCTGGAGGGAAGGCGCAATCCCTCTATACGCTATCTAACGGGTCACCCAGCAGATGCACTGCTCTTTCTCAGCTCCGGTGGGGAGTGTTTTTTAGTTCCCTGGGATGAAAACCTGGCTGCCGAGTTGTCATCAGTGGATAAAATCATTCCTTATAATTCCTATAAACGTTCTTTTTCCCTAGCTGTTCAGAGCCTGGCAGAAGAATGGCGGCTTAAAGCCGGCAGCAGGATAGAGCTTTCCGGCAAATTTCCCTATCCGGTAGCGGTAGAGTTGATAACAACCCTTCCGGATATGGAGATTATCTGCAGTGACCAGGGCCTGGACAGTCTGCTGCTGAAATTAAGGAGCATCAAGGATGAGAGCGAAATCCAGGCAATACAAAAGGCCTGTGAGATAAGCAATGAGATTGTACAGGGAATAGAGGAATTGCTGGCTGATAAGAGGGGCATAGGGTGCTAACAGCAGCACAAAAGGCTCCCAGAGCCG
>DRHE01000211.1 GCA_011049745.1 Spirochaetales bacterium
ACCTTTTCCTGGGCTGGTTCAATGGTGAAAGTAACATTTACTTCCTTGAAAAACGATGAAGATATTTTAAGCCGGTGAATCCCTGATTCAATCGCCGGCAGGAAGAAGGGTTCTTTGATTTTTTTCCCGTCGATATAAAGCTGGAATATTTCATCTGCCTTTCCAGTTGTGTCTGCCCTCTGGCTATGGTCGGGAAGAGTAATCTCCACTTTAAGGGAACCCGCTTTCATTAAAATAGGTTTTATATGCAAATAGAATTTATTATCAATTACGGAGGCTGGAATTCCTTTCATCAGAGGGATCATGGAAACAATCAGAGGGAAGTCCTCCATTTTTAGTGGTTCTTCCAGGGTGAAGGAGCCGGTAGAGGCGGTATCGTTTATGGCGCTCCGGAAGAGCGGCAGGTTAATATAGATCCTGTTCTGATAGGGGAGATAATGAAAAAAGACCCTTTCCGCGTTAAAAAATCTTAAGCCCTTTTGCGGTTGAGGACTTACCCTTTTGTAAACTGCTATACCGAAACTATCAGAATATTTTTTCATTGTGCTTGAGAGGATAAGTTCCATCTGCAGGGCTGTCAGGAATTGAGAGTTTCCCTCAATATATATGGCGACAGCTTCTTCTAGTGCAATTTCCAGAGTCTGCTCATAGCCGCTAACTGTTTTTATATGGGCTTCATCAACAATTAATCCGCGAACATTTTCCGGGTAAACATTGATTAGTGCCAGGGAGAGAAGAATCAGGGGAACAGCTTTTTTCAAAGTTTTCAATTTCTCTTTCTTCCTAAAGGGAGCAGCGGCACCGGGTCCCGGACATCTCCCGCTCTCCTTATTTCAAAATGCAGATGCGGTCCGGTTGAGCGGCCGGTACTGCCGACACTGCCAATAATCATACCGGAAGTGACTTTTTGTTGCAATACCACCCCTATAGTATCCAGGTGACCGTAAACTGTCTGGAAACCGCCCTGGTGAGTGAGAATTATGTAATTTCCCAGTACCTCGTGATATCCCACCTGCTCCACCAAACCGTCACGGGCTGCAAGCACTTCGCTTCCTGCCGGCGCTGCCAGGTCGATGCCATTATGGAACTCCGGATGGCCGGTGAAGGGATCAGTCCTTCTGCCGAAGGGTGAGCTCAGTTTTCCTGAAGCCAGGGGCAAGCGGAATAGGATCTCTAAAAAATAGGCACGTTCGAGGGGATGAAAGCGTTCTCCCTGGAAAAAGAGCATAGCCTTCAAGCCGTCTGTCCGACGGAGTAAAACCTCCTGGCCGAATTCGAACCGGGGTGTGCGTATGGTGTACAGTATTTCACTGAAAGATGAATCCGGAGAGAGGGGCACGAAAATTCCCGGTATATTGGGCACAAAGATCAAGGCCCCCGTTTTTATAGTGTGCGAATGATCCAGTCCATTCAAAGTGGCTATGGTGTCATAGGGTATATTCAGGCGTGCTGCCAGAGAAAAAATATTCTGTTCCTTTTTATTATGGTATTGGAATATTTTAAAGGCAGGTCCCCGGCCGGGATCAGGCCGGCTTTGGCTCTGGAAATAGAGCTTCAAATCATCCTGGAGCTGTTTAAAAAGAATATCTTTGCGGTTTAATTCTATTATCTCCGGATAATCGGAAAAGAGTGGTGTTTGCCCGGCTGAAAATGAAATAAGCAGGGGAATGATAAATCCGGCAATTGATCGGGGCAAGGCTAGTAATCTTTTAATTCTTCCTCTCCGAGTAAAAAGCGAAGTCCGGCTTCGGCAAGTGCTGTCATTTCATGTTCACCCGGATATAGGTGCAGGGAGGCGATCCAATCGGTGCGCTCCCTGATCCAATCGGTGAGCGGAGGATGTGCCATGCCTCCGGTGATAATTATTGCCCTTACTCTGCCTTTCAGCACCGAAGCCATGGCGCCTATTTCTTTGGCAATTTGAAAGGCCATTGCCTGGTAAACCTGGGCGGCCTGTTGATCTCCCCGCTCTATACGCTTACGGATTTCCCGGCCGTCATCGGTGCCCAGATAAGCGAGCAGACCCGATTTCCTGGTCAGGATATAATTCAATTCTTCAGCGCTCTTGTATTTTCCGGAAAGGGCCAGTTCCACCAGTTGAGTAGTCGGCAGGCTTCCTGTGCGCTGTGGAGAAAAGGGGCCGCCGTCATAAGCATTATTCACATCAATAATCCTGCCCCGGCCTGGTATAGAGCGATTTTGGTAGAGGTAGAGCCTGGGTTAATTACCAGAATATTGTACATAATTTACCCCCAGGATTACGGAATTCAATCTTTCCTGGGCAGAATCGGCCCGTGATAAAAGTATTATCGGAGAGGCGGCTCCCATAATTATACCGCCGGTGGCAAATGCGGCCAGGTGGTTCAGGGATTTTCCCAGAATATTGCCGCTTACCAGATCAGGGACCAGGAGAATGTCCGCTTTACCCTCAATTGGGGTTTTAACCCCCTTCAGGCTGCAGGCTCTGCTGCTTATCGCCAAATCCAGGGTCAGGGGGCCGTCAACAATGGCACCCTTGATCTGTCCCCTCGCCGCCATTTGCGCTAAGGCGGCTGCCTCCATGGTAGAGGGAATGTCCGGATTCACAACTTCAACAGCTGAGAGCAGGGCAACCCGGGGTTTTTCAACCCACAGAGCATGAAAGAGAGCTACTGCGTTATTCAGGATCGACATTTTTGCTTTTAAATCCGGGGAAATGTTTAAGCCGCCGTCAGTAACCCCTAAAAAAGAGCCATCCCCGGTTTCAAAGAGGGCTACATGGGATAGGAAGTTCTCCCGGCGCAAACCTCCCTTATCGGCCAGTACCGCTTTCATAAGGGTGGAAGTAGCCACAGTGCCTTTCATGATCAGCTCCGCCCTCTTTTCACTGACCGCCCTTACCGCTTCTTCTGCAGCGTTCTGAGGTGTTTCGCTGTGGATTACCTCAAAGTCGGTTATGTTGCTCTTTTGGGCAAGCTGCTCAATTCTATTCTGCTGGCCAATAAAGAGAGGCGTACATAAACCCTGCTTTTGAGCTTCATACAGGGCCAGGAAGAGTTCCTCACCGTCGGCCTGGGCAATAGCTATTCTTTTAGGTTCGAAATTGCTGTCGGCCAGACACTTTGTTTTCAGGTCGCTGAACCCCATTTTTTATCTCCCGACAAATTTGTAGTAGCCAAAGGCAATAAAAAAAAGAACGCTCAGTAGTATTCCGGCCGGCCACCATCCCCTGGTGAATATGAAAATAACCAGGTAAAGTAAAAGCAGAAAGAGCAATGCAACCAGCACTTTGAACATTTTGGGCAGATATTTTTTTTTCGCCAGAATAAGCCAGCCGTCATATTGGCTCCTGGAACGGAGCAGGTTGCGAAAACAAAGAACAAGCAGCAGCAGGCTGAGAATTGATATTACAAGATAATTGTAGAGCACCCGGTAAGAGTTTGCCAGAAACCATAGAGGAAAGACTATAATAAAAGCAGTTATACTGCTAGCCAGAAGCAGCAGCACTATTAAAAGGGTTCCCTTAAGTGCAGTACTATAACCGGAGAAAATCTTACCTGCTGCCTGGCTTAAGGATTGCCGGCTCCTCACTGTTTACCCTCAAGAAGTTTGCGGTACCTTTGTGCCTCATCATTCTTGCCTAACAGCAGGGCAGTATCAATAACATACTGCAGAGCTTTGCCGGTTTGCCGGCTCAAAGAAAGGGTCTGGAAGACCATATAGGATTTAATAAAGTAGTCGTAGGCTTTTTCATTCCGGCCATTTTTCATGCTGATAATTCCCAATGCTTGAAGGTCTTTGGCTATACCAAGAGAGTTCTCCACCTGTTTATCATACTTCAATGCTTCATTTGCCTGAGAGAGGGCGCCGGCATAGTCGCCCTTTTTGGAGTAAAGCGAAGCAATCATGTAATAGTTGCTGGCGACCTCTTCAAAACTTTTAAGCTTCAGATTAATGGCTAAGGCCTGGTTAAAAAAATTAAGTGACTTTTCAAAATCTCCCAGTTTTTTAAAAACCGAGCCCAGGTTGTGCAGTACAATAGCATATTCAGAAGTAGGGTTTTCCGGATCGCCCTCTTTAAGGGCTTGTTTGAAGAATTCCAGAGCTTCTTGCAGCTCGAGCCGGATTAGAAAAACCTCGCCCAGATTGTTGGCACTCTGGGAAATCAGAGCCGGGGTTTTGATCTTTTCCGCTAAATCGAGAGCCAGGCGGAAATTATTCTCCGCGGTCTCTATACTACCTGTAGCCAGGCGAACCTTGCCTATAGAATTATAGGATTGAACAATTCCCTCTTCATTATCCACTGAAATATTATCTGTAAGAGCAAGATTGAAAAAACTTAAGGCCTGGTCATACTTGGCCTGGTTGAAATAGCTATTGCCGAACTCGGTATTTTCCGCAGCGCGGTTCCTGACATCGGAGATTTCATCCTGTTCCTCAGGTAGTGACGAACAGGAGAAAAAAGAAGTGAGCAAAATCAGCAGCAGGGCCTGGGAAAATCTACCCATTAAAAATCCTCATCTCGGTAGCTTTGAAAAGTGGTTTGCTGTTCTCTCTTTTCAGTAATTCCTCCGCGAAGCAGGGGATTGTTTTTAACGGCTTCCAGAACGTCTTTGCCCTCATCTAGAGCCACTTTGGTCTTTTCCAACAGCCCTGATATCTGGGGCTGGGTGGAGTTAACATATTTAGTGAAATCGCTGAGCTGGGCGATTATAGCATTTACTTCCTCTAAAGCGATCAGGATCTGGTTGAAGACAACATTATCATCATCAAGCAATGTAGCTATCGACCCTTTAGGATCGAGCAGCCGGGTTACCAATCCTGTAGGTTCACTGGTTATATCCTCAATATTGGCTAATATACCTTTCACATTGTACATTGATTCACTTACTCTGGTAGTAGCCACCGTTAACTGGGCGAGCATCTCAGCTACCGGACCTTCCCCATGGCCGGTGATAGCATCATTAATCGAAGTGATCAAGGTATTGGTGGATGACAGAGCCGCATAAACCTCATCCATTATAGGCCCCACCTTATTCATAATGGCAACTATCTCATCCTGCCCCTTGGGCATATCAACCAGATCATTCTTAATCAGTTCCTTGCCCTGTTCAAGGTCTAAGGAGGGGATGAAGGAGAGTTCTTCTAAAGGAGGGCGATTATTATTCCCCGGGTGAAAGCTCAAGCCTCCCCCTATCCCCAGGGGGTTGACAGCAAGTTCCAGAACTGAATTGGGGCGTATCTTCTCGTAATAGGTATCAAAAATATAGAACTCAATATCCACCTGGTTTTGCGGGGTCAGGGATATCTTGTTTACTTTGCCGATCTCAAAACCTTTAAGTTTGATCGATTGCCCCACGCTGAGGCTGACGGCTGAATTAAATCGGCTGTAAAAGTGATAGTTCGTGGCAAACCAGCGCTGGTTGGCCCCAATGAGTATCAGCATCCCGGCAAGCCCTAATATTGCCAGCAGAATGAAGAGACCTACAATCTGGTCGGCAAAACGAATTCTAAATTTCATTTTCTTCACCTAATCTAGCCGGAAAACATTGGCCTTGTCAATGTGACAATTACTTATCACAAGCAATTGTCACCTGCAAATGCTTTATACTAAAGTTCAGCCATTCAAAAGATCCAATAGATCCTGATCATAAGTTGCCGCTTCACTTAAGACTAAAGCGAGTATTTTGGACACTTCAGGATTGGTGGAGCGGCGTACCTGTTCAAAATTACCCTCTTCGATTATGTAGCCGCTTTTTACTATAACCAGATAATCGGCAATCAGAGAGATTAAATTTGAATCGTGAGTAACGGCTATTATAGAGCAGCCCTCCGCTTTCAGCTCCTTGATCATTTTAAACATGCGCTCGCGCATTTCGTGATCAATAGAAAGGGTAGGTTCGTCCATAAAGATAATCGATGGTTTCAAGACCAATGCCCGTAGAAATGATACCAGTTTACGCTCGCCGTAGGAAAGCTGGGCCGGTCTTAAGTGTGACTGGCTGGAGAGGTTCATAATATCGAGCAGAGAAAAGACCCGGTGTTCCACCTCAGCACGGCTCCAGCCGCGGTAATAGAACTGCAGCGGCAGAGCCAGGTTTTCAAACATACTTTTATTGGACCAAAGCGCGCCATCCTGGAAGACAAAGCCATTGCTCTTGCGGAAAGCCGCTGTTTTTTTCTCTGAGAGTTTTAAGAGGTTTTTTTCTTCCCAGAACACCTGGCCGTTCTCAGGGATCATTATTCCTGCTGCTACTTTTAACAGGGTGCTTTTACCACAGCCTGAGGGACCCATTATAATGGTACTCTTGCCCCTCGGAAGGCGGACGCTTACTTTATGAAGCACCTCGAAGTTCTGGGAAAGGATGCTGATCTTTTCAAGCCTGATTATATCTTCCATAACTTAAAGATTCTCTAAATATAGTATATCATGGTTATCAGGGCATTAGCCAGAATACAGAGAACAAAACCCTGTCCTACTGCCTTAATAGCGATCTGAGGTATTTCAGTAGAGGCTATCTGAACGTGGAATCCCTGGTAGGTAGCGATAAACCCGATAATAATTCCGAATACGATGCTTTTGATCAGAGATGAGATAATATCCACTACTTCCATGGTAGAGAGCAGATTTCGAAAGTATTCTAAAAATTGAATGGGTTTTACAAACTGGGTCACTACATAGGAACCGAACAAACCAAAGAGGTTAAAATATACAGTTAAGAGCATCATGGAAAGAATTACACCTAAAAAGCGGGGCACCAGCAGGTAGGAGAAGGGATTGATCCCGACTGAGAGGTAAGCCTCGATTTCATGAGAAACCACCATATTCCCCAGTTCGGTGGCTATGGCCGTACCGGAGCGGGCAATAATAATAAAGGCAGTTAGAATTGGACCAAGTTCACGGGTGATAACAATGATCAATATGGTGTAGATGAGGTTACCCTGGCCGAACTTAGGCAATATGGTAATACCCTGGATAATAATCACCGCGCCCAGCGAGAGTGATATCAGGGAAATGATGCCAAGGGCCTCCACGGCGGTAAAGAGAATTTGCATTACCAGCACCCGGAAGCCTACCTGCCTGCGCTTTATGAAGAGAATAGATTCTCTGAGCAATGTGAGCAGAAAACCGCTGGCATAGAGGAAATTTTTTACTTCTGTTTTAAACCAGCTTCCTAGACGGGCAACCATATTTTTTTATTCATAGCATAATTCGATGATCATTTCAATAATTTTATTCCTGACAAAATAGCTCTTATGTCCGATAATAGAATGAGATTGACATGGGAATATAAGCTTTTTACAATAGAGCGTTAATTGGAAAGGGATATTCATGCAGAATATGTATTCTCTCAGCAACATTACTCTGATAACACCTGATGAGGTGCAGCGTGACCAATGTCTGAAGATTGATCAAAAGCGTATTGCGGCCATCGGAGCCAAGGCCAGGTTTGATATCAGCTCTACTGACGGGGATTTATTTCTCTATCCGGCGCTGATCAATGTTCATGATCATCTGCGGGGAGATTATCTTCCCAGGGTCGGTCC
The DNA here is from genome assembly GCA_011049745.1 of Spirochaetales bacterium. Taxonomy (GTDB): domain Bacteria; phylum Spirochaetota; class Spirochaetia; order SZUA-6; family DRHE01; genus DRHE01. The sequence goes on from DRHE01000211.1 coordinate 7,528, forward strand.
AAAACCCGGCAATTATTATCTGAACTGGGCGCCCTGGGATAATGATTTGAAATCCTCTGAGGTTTACAAAGAAAGGGCGAATATTACAATTGAACAGAGCTATTTCCTGGGGGCTTATAAGAATCTCTTTTCCGGTGTGGTTACGGTGAATGATCATTTCCCCCATGAATTTAATGAAGAGTTTATTCCTGTACTGCCCGTTAGGGTTATCCAAAATTACACCCTGGCCCATGAGTGTTCATCTTATGATCTTAAATGGGGTGAAGGTATTGGGGCAGAGCACGCCAGAGCGGTAAAGAATAATTATCCCTTTATAACCCATCTAGAGGAAGGTTTTGATGAGGAGTCCCAGAGGGGCATCGAAATCCTCGAGGAGCTTCACTGCCTGGATGATTATGATATTCTAATCCACTGCATAGGATTCAGCGATGAGGACATCAAAAAAACAAAGAAGGCGGGAGCAGCTGTTGCCTGGTGCCCGGCCTCTAATATGTTTATGTTTAACCTGACCTGCAAGATTAGAAATATCATGGAGGCAGGAATCCCGGTCAGTTTAGGGACTGATTCCACCCATACCGGTTCTGTTAATCTGCTGGAAGAAATGCGTTTTGCCAGGAAGACTTACCGCCGCATGTATGGTGAGGATCTTCCGGCTTATGCTCTGGTTCAGATGGTAACCGTAAACCCGGCTGGGGCCTTTAGAATGCAGGATAAAATCGGTTCTGTAGAAGAGGGCAAACTTGCCGATCTGCTGCTGATTAAGCCCAGGGATAATGATCCCTATGAGGCTCTGGTAAATGCTGAAATGGAGGATATCGAGCTCCTTATTCAGGAAGGCAGACCGATCTATGGATCGGTGAAATATGAAGAACTTTTTGCAGGGAGCAGTGATTATACTCAACTTTCGGTTGGCGGCAGAGAGATGCTGGTAAAGGGTGATCCGGCTGCGTTATTGGCAGGAATAAGAAAAGCTGTAGGTTTCAAGAAGGTTCTTGATTATTTGCCCTTTGACGTTTAGGGTTATAGGTATAAGTATTATAAAGCCAAGGAGATAAGCTTTGTCACCCAAAGCAATAAGGTATAAGGCAAACTCGATAATCTTTTTTAAAGGCGATCGCAGCGATAAAATATTCATTTTGAATTCAGGCAAGGTGAGTCTCAATTATCTGGATATCGAAACCGGTCAGGAGATCCATGACCCTATTAAAACCGGGGAATTCTTCGGCGTTAAATCAGCGCTGGGCAGATTCCCAAGGGAAGAAACCGCTCTGGTGCTTCAGGATTCAAATGTAATTGCTTTCTCCATACCGGAATTTGAGCAGGTGGTTACCCAGAATACCCGGATCATTCTGAAAATGCTTAAGGTTTTTTCCAACCAGCTCAGACGAATTCACAAGCGGGTGCAGAATCTTTTATACTCGGAAGTTGCTGTAAAACCGGAAACCGGTCTGTATAAAATTGGCGAATATTACCTGAAGAATAAACGGTACTCTCAGGCTCTCTATGCCTATAAACGCTATCTTGTTTATTATCCCTCAGGCGCCTATGCAGATGATGTTACCAGAAAAATAGAGCTGACCGAAGAGTGTCTCTCCAAATATGGCCAGGGGAAGGGGGCGCCCCAGGCGCCGGTGTCTACAGGTGGCACAGTGGCTTTTGAGAAACCCGCGCAGAAAAAAGAAATGTCCGATGTGGCAAAGAGTTTTTATAATGCGATCAGCCTGGTCAGTCAGCAGAAGTACCAGGAGGCATTCAGGGAATTCAAGACAATTGCAGATAATAAACAGGATGAAGAGTATGTAGCCAAGGCCCATTTTGAGATTGGCCGCTGTCTTTTTCATCTTGAGCAGTATGATAAGTGTATACAATCCTTCACCGGCCTGGTACAAAGCTATCCAAAACACCCGGATCTTCGTGAAGCCCTCTTTTTTGTGGGAAACTGTTATGACAGGAAGGGCGAGAAAAACAGGGCAAGCGGTTTCTATAAGAAGATTTTATCTATGGAAACTCAAGAATCACCGCTCTACAGGAAAACGCGCAAAGCCCTAAGGGCAATTGAAGGGGGCTAGGTTTGTTTGATAATAGCATGTTCAACCGTTTCCGGGTTAGTTTTGAAAAAGGTGAGGTTATATTCTGTGAATATGAACCCGGAGATACCTTTTACCTGATTCAAAAGGGCAGGGTACAGATTATCAAAATAATGGGTGAGATCGAAAAAACGGTGGCTATACTGCAGCCGGGGGAGATCTTTGGTGAGATGGCAATCTTAGAAGAAGCGCCGCGCTCGGCAACGGCTATCGCCATGGACCCGGTAAGCGGCCTGGCCTTTAACAGGGAAAATTTTGAGATACTTATGCAGGGTAATCCCCAGATTGCCCTTAAGCTGCTGAAGCTCTTCGCCAACCGGGTCTATGACCAAAAGCGAAAATTCCTGATTCTGACCCTTAACGATGTTGAAGCAAAGATTGCCGACGTCTTCCTGATGCTGGCTGAAAATGAACCGGTGAACATGGCCGAAGTGGATACCATGGAGTTCAAAACAACTGTTGATGATGTAGCTCACTGGGCCGGCATTTCACCGGCCAAATGCAGTGAGGTAATAAACCATTTTGTGAGTCAGCGCCGGATAGAGCTTTTTCCGGACCGGATTATTGTAAAGAATATTAACGATTTTGCCCGTTTTGTAAGCACCCGCCGGAGGAATCAGGAGCAGCGGGAGTAGCAAAACCCTATGGATTTATAGTGGTCTTGTAAAAGACTTTGCCCTCTATGACTTCCAGAATAACGGCGCCCTTTACCGGGTTTCTATTCTCATCGTACTTGATGGCGCCGGTAATGGTTTCCATATTGGTGGCTGCCAGGGCATCACGAATAGCCCTGGAATCGGTGCTTCCGGCATTCTTGATGGCTTCTACAATTATCATGGCTGCCTCGTAAGCCAGGGCTCCCAAAGCATCGGGTTTCTGACCAAACTTAGCTTCATAATCCCTGACAAACTTCTGAGCTGCCGGCAGGTCGGATTCCGGGGTAAAGTGGCTTACAAATAGACCGCCGTTGATGGAATCACCTGCGATTTTGATCAGATCGGGTGAGTCCCAGCCGTCGCTTCCAAGCAATTGAGCGGTAATACCCATTTCCCGTGCCTGCCTGGCGATAAGACCGCTGTCATTATAGTAGTTGGGCAGAAAGAGGACATCGGGGTTCACTTTCTTGATCTTTATCAGCTGGGCATTGAAGTCGGTTGTGCCGGCTGCATAGCTCTCAAAGGCTGCCATTTTACCGCCCTGCCTGGAAAACTCGGCGCGGAATACCTCGGCCAGGCCCCTGGTATAGTCATTGACTGCATCATAGAGTGCGGCAGCGCTCCCGGCGCCTACGGTTTCTATGGCATATTTTGCCGCTATAAATCCCTGGAAGGGATCGATAAAACAGGCGCGGAAAATATGGTCGCCCACCAGTGTAACCGCCGGGTTGGTGGAAGCGGGGCTGACCATGGGCACACCCTTGCTTTGGGCAATCGGAGCGCCGGCCAGGGATACCTTGCTCATTACGGTTCCGCAGATAACGGAAACCTTATCATGATCGATAAGCTTGCTGTAGGCATTGGCGCCTTCAGCGGGGTCACCCCTGTCATCTTCCACTATGTACTTGATCATCATGCCGTCAATTCCACCACTCTCATTAACTGCGTCAAAATAGAGAATAGCGCCTTTTTTAGTGGAAATACCGAAAGTGGCTGCTTCTCCGGTAATCGGGGCGACAATGCCGATCTTTTCTTCTCCGGCTTCTTTTTTCTTACAGGTTGTCAGAGAGAGCAGGTTGAC
>DRHE01000212.1 GCA_011049745.1 Spirochaetales bacterium
GGATACCTCAATTTCCCTGGTAGCAGGCAAGACCGCTCTGGCCGTTACTCCTATGGTTATAGGGGAAGGCGCCCAATATGGTGTGGGCGGCTGGGGTATCGGCATTAATGCAGATATTTCAAAAGAGGATCAGGAGGTAGCCTGGGCCTTTATTAAATGGATTACCAGTCCGGCTGTTCAGAAAGATTGGCTGCTCCATGACGGCCAGCCGATCCGCCGCTCAACCACGGTAGATCCGGAACTGAATAAGAAGATGCCGTGGCTGTCCGAGATGCTGAAAGTCTATGAGAATGGCAATGGTGATTACCGTCCCCGCTATCCGCAGGCCAATGAGATCCAGACCATACTGGGTTTGCGGGTTAACCAGGCCATTACCCATGAATTGACAGCAAAGCAGGCCCTGGATAAGGCAGCAGAAGAGATAAAGGCCTTATTCTAGAAACAGAAGAAGTTTTTTTAAGGGATAGGCGGGTTGAATTCCGCCTATCCTTGATATACGGGGAGGTAATGGGTAGTAATGGTTGAAATTAGAAAAAGGTTTAATATGGGTAAAAAGGATTCGCTTATACTATTTCTGATTCCCATTACCATCTACATGATCGTCTTCTTTCTCTACCCGGTAATTTATGAAGTCTATATAAGTTTTTTTAAATACTCTTTAGGCGGTCCCAAAGAGTTTATCGGTTTCGGGAATTACGCCAAAATGCTCAGGGATGAAGAGTTTATAAATTCTTTAGCCACTACTGCTGTTTTTATGGTGGCAGCTGTGCTCAGTGAACTGGTCCTGGGTATGATGATAGCCTTGCTGCTGAATTATGAAAGCAGGATCATGAATGTCATTCGCACCGTTATCCTTATTCCCACGGTATTCACACCCCTGGTGGCCGGGCTGGTATGGAAGGCTATGTACCATCCTGACCTGGGCCCCATAACCTATTACTTGAGGCAAATGGGTATAAACATAGGCAGGGGACTTACCGTGGAAAGATCTACCGCCCTTTTTTCCATTATAATTGTTGATATCTGGGAGTGGACGCCCCTGATGATAATAATCATTCTGGCCGGCTTGAAGAGCCTTCCTACTGAACCATATGAGGCGGGCAGGATTGACGGCGCCTCAGACTGGCAGTTGTTCCGTTATATCACCCTGCCCCTGCTGCGTCCCACCCTTACTGTGGCTCTGTTGATCCGGACCCTGGATGCCATGAAAATATTTGATATTATCTGGGCTATTACCGGGGGAGGGCCGGGCACGGCCACAACAGTGGCTAATCTACGCATCTATAATGTAGGCATGCAGCACCTGCATATCGGTTATGCAGCCTCCCTTTCCAATGTGCTGCTGGTAATCGGTGTAATTATGGGAGTGCTCTTTATCAATACTCTCTACTCCAAAAAGAGGGGAGGTATCAGATGAGTCTTTTACCGAAATATCGATTTAAGAGCAGGCTGTTCTGGGCTTTAAGGATTATAGCTATTATTGTAATTATCTCTTTCGTGGTCCTCCCCATTTTCTGGGTAGCGGCCACTGCTTTAAAACAGAAAATCGAGATGTTCAAACTGCCGCCGCAGTGGTTTTTTAAACCCACACTTATCAATTTTATCTATGTATTCAAGACCATGCCGGTAATACGTTGGACCATGAACTCAAGCCTTATCTCAGTCGGCACCCTGGTATTATCCCTGCTGCTCGGGGTACCGGCAGGTTACGCCTTTTCACGGGTAAAATTCAAGGGTAAACACATCCTCCTGATGTTCATCCTGCTGACCAGGGCTCTGCCTCCGGTGGTTATTATGCTTCCCTTTCGGGTTTTCATGCAGGCTTTAGGGCTTTTCGGCACCAGAACAGCGGTAATCCTGCTGGATACTGTCTATAATGCCGCTTTCACCGCCTGGTTGATGTCGGGAATATTTGAGAGCATTCCGGTGGATTTGGAAGAGGCGGCCATTATTGACGGCTGTCTGCCGATTGGAGCCTTTTTCAGGATCGCTTTACCCTTGAGTATGCCGGGGCTGGTAACCTGTGCTCTCTTTGCCTTCATATTTTCCTGGAATGATTTTCTCTTTGCCTTGACCCTTACCTCGCCGCCGACTGCAACCCTGCCCCTGGGCATGTTGAGCACCTATGGTATGTTGAGCGTGGGCTGGACCTATATGGCGGCCATGGGCCTGGTGGCAATTGTTCCGGTTATACTGCTTTCCATGCTGTTGCAGAAGTACTATGTCAGCGGGCTCACCTTCGGCGGGGTAAAGTGAAAGAAAGAGTTATCTATCGTAATGCAACACTTTTAGAGGGGTCCGATCTGAAAGTACGCGAAGAAGCATACCTGGTTGTGGAGGCTGATCAGATTATTGACCTTGGCACTACTCCTCTCTGTGAGGGGATGGACCTGGACGGCGCTTTGGTAATCCCGGCCTTTGTAAACGCTCATACCCATATTGGGGACGGTATAGCCAAGGAAGCGGGTGTAGGGCTCTCTGCCGAGGAAGCAGTTAGCCCTCCTGACGGGCTTAAGTACCGCTACCTTAATGAACTATCTGCAGAAGGCTTGAGCAGGAGCCTGGAGTCGGCCATAGAGGAACTGTTGCGTAATGGTATTACCGCTTTCGGCGACTTCCGGGAAGGAGGCGTTGAGGGAACTCTGGCATTAAGGAATATAATGGAAGGAAAGCCGCTTAAAGTGGTAATATTCGGTGCAGCCATGGCTAACCCAGGGCAAGAGGGTTATTTAACTGAGCAGGAAGGGGTCGCCGGCGCTGCCCATGGTTTGGGAATAGGTGATGTAGCTCTTTTTTCCGAAACTGAGCTTGCTTCTCTTAAAAGCCTGCTCGCCGCAGGAGGCAAGAAGCTGGCTGTTCATGGCGCTGAGACAAAAGCCGCTCAGGAGCTCTGCTTCAACAACTGGAGAAAATCCGAAATAATAAGGATACTTGACTTTTCGCCTGAGCTTTTTGTACACCTGACCAATCCTTTTCCCGGGGATCTGGAGGCAATAGCCGAACAGAAGATACCGGTAGTCTGCTGTGCCAGGACCAACTGCATCCTGGCTGACGGCCTGCCGCCGCTGGATAAGATGATCGAGCTGAAAATGCAGCTTGCTCTAGGTACGGATAACCTGATGTTCTCAAGCCCCGATATGTTCCGGGAAATGGACTGGTTCTCCCGCCTGGCCAGGGGCCAGAGCGGGCAGGCGGATATTATATCTTCCAAAGAGGTGCTTTCAATTGCCACCCTGGGAGGCGCCCGGGCATTGGGACTGGAGGATCGGCTTGGAAGCCTGGAAGCGGGCAAAGCGGCCAGTTTTATTGTGCTGAATACAGGATCTCTTGCTTTGAGAAACTGCCGCAATCTTTATTCCGCTGTTGTGCATAGGGCTTCTCCCGTTGATATAC
>DRHE01000213.1 GCA_011049745.1 Spirochaetales bacterium
AGATGTGTATAAGAGACAGACCCTGGCCACCCAGATATTTTTAAGGGGTGAGGATGAAGGCATTGAATACATGAAAAGACTGCATAAAAACATTGCACATTACACCAAATCGGGTGTGGCCCCTGGAATTCTAGCCGGACGAGGCGAGATAGCCATAGCAATTGTATTTCTGCATGACGTAATCTATCAGATCGAAGAGGGCTACCCGGTTACCGCGATTGCGCCGAAAGAGGGCACCGGCTATGAGATCGGGGGCTTGAACCTGGTCAAGGGTGCGCCTCATCCTGAACTGGCAAAACAGTTTATCGACTGGCTGGTGAGCGCCGAGGCCCAGGAGACCCAGGCCAGGGTCGGTGCCTACCAGCTTCCCACTAACATGAAAGCCAAGGTGCCCGCAGTCTCTATTCCTATCGATTCGGTAAAAACCGTAGATTATGACTTCAAATGGGTAGCGGAGAATGGCGTGCGTATTATGGACCGCTGGACAAGAGAGGTATTCACTCTTCCACGTTAAAGAATGAAGTTTATCGATTTAGCCAGAGAAAAAGCTATATGGGCGGGGGGTCTGGTCGTTTTCCTGCTCCTCACCTTTTTCCCCTTCACTGCGACCAAAGGCATGGCCCTGGCCCTATTGAAGCAGGGAGATTTTTCACACTCCATCTGGAATCAATTGGGCGAATTGCCGCTGCTTAACCTGCTGCTCCTGCTTTTACTGCTGATCACGATTCTGGGTTTACTCAACCTGGGAAAACGTCTTCGGGGAAAGCTGCTCTTTGCCTTAAGCTTGAGCGGCGCCCTGCTCTTTACCATTCAATTTGTACTGCTTACCCCGGAAATTAAATTGGGCATGGGCAGCTTTATTCTCTTCTTCTCCTTCCTGTTATTCCTGGCCAGATCTCTTTCCCGGCTGGGTTTGATCCGGGGAGATGCTTTTGTCTCCGGCTCGATATTAAGTATTGCCGCACTGCTGGTAATATTCATCATCTATCCGTTACTCGTTATCCTGACCAAGAGCTTTATAGTAGAGAGGGCTTTTAAGCCCGCAAATATTTTTACTGTTCTGATTGCCTATCCGAGTACCTGGCGGATAATGAAAAACAGTTTGCTTATGGCTTCAACGGTTGGGGTTTTCTCCACTGCAATCGGACTGGCCTTTGCCCTGGTCATTGAGAGGTCGCGTTTCCGCTTTAAGCGTTTTCTCCATGGCTTCTCACTGCTGCCCATAATAACGCCGCCCTTTGTTATCGGGCTGGCCATAATATTCATGTTCGGCAGGATGGGTTTCTTTACCAATAAGGTTCTGGGTATAAGAAGCTCATTTATATTTGGTTATCCCGGGATTGTGCTGGCCCAGACCCTCTGTTTTGCGCCAATTGCCTTTCTTATTCTCTCGGGTGTAATCCATTCCATGGACACGGCTTTGGAGGAGGCGAGCTATACCCTGGGCGCCAACCGCTGGCGTTCTTTCAGGACCATTATCTGGCCTTTGATGAGACCGGGAATTGCCAATGCTTTTCTTTTATCGGTTATTGAATCCCTTGCCGATTTTGCCAACCCGATTTTACTTGGCGGCGATTTTGATGTTTTAGCCACCTCCATCTACCTGGCAATCATTGGCCGCTACGATGAGGTTCTGGCAGCAAGCCTGGGTATTGTCCTACTTTCCGTAACCCTGACAACCTTTGTTGTCCAGCGCTACTGGGTCGGTAAGCGTTCATACGTTACTATAACCGGTAAACCGAGCCGTTTTGCCACCCTGCCCCTGCCCAAAGGGCTTGATTACAGCCTGGTTGGTTTTACCCTGCTCTGGGCTGCTCTGACAATTGCGCTCTACGGTTCGGTTTTTCTCGGCGGCTTTGTAAAACTGTGGGGGATCAACAACACTTTTACCCTGATGCACTATAAGCGTTTCTTGAGTGACGGCTTCGGCTCCTACATCACTACACTGCAGCTGGCTGCCATTTCCGCGCCGCTGACCGCGGTCCTGGGACTTCTGATTGCCTACCTGGTAAGCAGGTACCGTTTTTTCGGCAGGCAGCCCTTTGAATTTACCTCAATGCTCAGCTTTGCCATACCGGGCACTGTTATCGGTATAGGTTATGTTATGGCCTTTAACACTGCGCCGTTAGTTTTTACCGGCACCGCAGCCATACTGGTTATCTGTTTTGTCTTCAGGAATATGCCGGTGGGGATTCGTTCGGGAATGGCGGCGCTACAGCAGATCGACCCGGCGCTGGAAGAAGCCTCCATTACCCTGGGGGCGAGCAACCTGCGGACCTTCAGCAAGGTGGTGCTGCCCCTTATCAGGCCCGCTATTTTATCGGGATTGATCTTCTCTTTTGTGCGTGCCATGACCGCTATCAGCGCTGTAATATTTTTGGTTACCGCGCGCACCAAATTGGCCACTACGGTAATCCTGGGCAGAATAGAGGCGGGTAAGCTTGGCCTGGCAACTGCCTACTGCACTATCCTGATCATTACCATGGCGGCGGCAATCGTACTGATGAATATTATAGTAAAGCGTATGGTTAAAACCGGTAAAATGCACGTGTCAGGTGAAGAAATGGAGGCAGTCAAAATATGAGTAATGATAAAATGGAAACCTCTGAACTGAAACTGGAGAATATCAGCAAGCGTTTCGGCAAAGTAACTGCCATAGACCAGGTTTCCCTCGATATTCCCCACGGCAAGCTCATTACCCTGCTCGGTCCCTCCGGATGCGGCAAGACCACGATTCTGCGCATAATAGCCGGACTGGAAATTCCCACATCAGGACACGTGTTTCTTGGCGGTGAGGATATTACTGAACTGCCGCCGAATGAGCGTAAAATATCCATGGTTTTTCAATCCTATGCTCTCTTTCCCCACATGAATGTGTATGAGAACATTGCATATGGTCTGCGGGTTATGCACTGGCCTGAGCAAAAGATAAGAGAGACAGTCAGAGAATCTCTGAAAATGGCGGGAATGGGAGGATTGGAGAAGCGCGGCCCCAGCGAGCTCTCAGGCGGGCAGCAGCAGCGGGTAGCGGTTACCCGCTCATTGGTATTACAACCAAAGGTCCTGCTCTTTGATGAACCCCTTTCCAATCTGGACGCGAAACTGCGCAAGCGGATGCGCGGTGAAATCAGGAATTTACAGAGGGATCTGGGAATTACCTCGGTTTATGTTACCCATGATCAATCAGAAGCCCTGGCTATTTCCGATCAGATCGTGGTTATGGCAAATGCGGTTATCTCCCAGGTAGGCGGACCTACTGAATTATATAAAAAGCCGGCCAATTCTTTTGTTGCCGACTTCATTGGTGAGGCTAATATTGTGGAGGCTGAGTTAGTAGGGATAGAAGGGGGCAAAGCCCGGGTAAAAGTTGGTCCTTTTAAGCTATCAGTTCACTACAGGCAGGAGCCGGATAAGGGCAGCCGTGTTAAGCTGATGATCCGTCCGGAGGACATTCACATCGATCCAACAGTAAAAAAGGGTTTAAGAGGTGTTGTGAAGTACGCAATGTATGAAGGGGCAACCAATGATTACACAGTTGAAACTGAGGTGGGAGAGCTTAGTATTAGTGATTATAAATCCGAAGGCGGATTCTGTGAGCGCGGTACTGAGGTTTTTCTAAGCTTCAGAGAAGAAAATGTTTTTCTAATAAATTAACCCAGTAAGGGAATAGGAGGTTTTAGGATGAAGAAATTGCTTTATGTCCTGGTATTGGTGGTTGTGGGTCTGGCCATGTTGGGTTGTGCCGGATTGCCCAAAACAGTACAGTCCCAGTCACGAAAAGGCGCGGTGGAAACGGAGGTTTGGAAAAAATTTGATAAGTCTGGTGATGTTAAATTTCTCCAGGTGCAGACCACAGCTCCAAAATCCGATAAAGGTACGGGAGCTCTTTTAGATGGATCCTTAGGTGAGCGATTATTAGAGATTCTGGTGCAGCCGGGTGTTGAGGGAACAGAGGCTGTGTGGAGCTTGAAAAACAAAGGTCCCTCAACGGTCTGGATTGTTGCGGCCGGCGGCAGTGAAAGCGCTTTTCCCATCAGTATTGACAAGGATCAGGCTGTGGAGTTGACAACTCTGCTCGATGCGGATCGCTACACTTACCTGGTTGTCGATAATGAGGGCGGCGGTAAAACACAGCTTGATATAGCAGCCAAGTGTGGCGATACCGACGCAAAAACCACCCGCGGCAAGAACATGACGATCGTCTGGTTTTAACCGGCAGCATTGTTATGTATTGCCCTTCAAAGTGGGCAGCGCTGGTTTTTAAGTATTTTTGCGAAAGATGGAATTAGTCGAAAAGGGTGGGGATAAAACCTCGCCCTTTTATCTGGTGCAGCAGGCAGGGCGTACCGGCAGCACCTGGTACACCAGGCACATACTGGGCATACCGGGCATAGGCCTACTGGGCGCATCAGGGG
>DRHE01000214.1 GCA_011049745.1 Spirochaetales bacterium
CGGTATTAGCCGGGAGATAGCAAAATTCGGCCGGAATTTAACCGAAAATGTAGTTTTCGGTCAGACACTATTTAAGCGTATGTGTCAAGGCTGTTCACTTTGTCAAGATATTTCTTGATATTTTCTTTTATTTTTTTAATAATACAAGCAAATGAAAATAATTGAAAAAAGCTTCCTGGAAGAGCGGCAGCACCAGATTGTGGAGCTGCTTAAAAAAAAGAAACGCTTTACCGTTAAAGAGCTGAGCCAGGTATTTAACATCTCGGGCGCGACTATCAGAAGCGATCTCAAAGATCTTGCCGAACAGGGCAAGCTTATAAGAACCCACGGCGGCGCCATGTATAACCAGGAAAGCGGCGCCGAGTTTCCCTTTAATTTAAGAAAGACCAGGCGTAAACGAATAAAGGAGGAGATAACTGTAATCACCAATAGCCTGGAAGTGAGCTACAAACTTGCACTGCTGCCCAACCTGCAGGTAATTTCACTGGGCGGCAGGGTAAGAAGAGAATCCCTCTCTCTTGTAGATGCTCAAATTGATCCGCTGGTCCCGGAAAGTATAGGTAAGGCTTTTATGGGCGCCCTGGGTCTCTCTTTGGATCAGGGGCTGACCGATGTTAATCCCTCCGAGATTACGGTAAAGCAAAGCATAGCCAGAAGATCTCGAGTTATAATTGCCCTGGTGGACTCAACCAAGTGGGATAAAGTTTCTTACGGAACCTTTGTACCAACCGGCCAGATCCATACCATAATTTCCGATCAAAACGCGCCTGAAAACATGGTCACCGAAATTGAAAAGAGAGGAATTAAAGTTATTCAAGTCCCCACATACTTTAAGGATAACAGATGAACCTACAGGAATTAATTAATATATCCAGGTATTTCGGAACCAACCCCGACTTCATCCTTGAGGGAGGGGGCAACACCTCTGTCAAGAGCGACCACCACCTGTACATCAAAGCTTCAGGTGTGGCTTTAGCCGATATCACTGCAGGCGGATTTGTCAAATTGGAACGTAAAGCTCTGGTCAGGATCCTGGAAAAGGAGTATCCGGAGGATGCTCAAAAGAGGGAGGCTGAGGTTCTGAAAGACCTCCTGACCGCCAGGTCTGCGGAGCATAGCAACAAACGGCCCAGTGTTGAGACCCTGCTGCACGATCTGCTACCCCAGCGCTATGTGGTGCATTCCCATCCAGCCATGGTTAACGCTTTAACCTGCGCCAGGAATGGAAAGGATGTGGCTGAATTACTCTTCGGCACCAGGGCACTGTGGATTCCCTCGGTAAAACCCGGTTTGACCCTGGCGCTCACCTTGAAAAAGGCTCTGGCCGAATATTCCAGGTTAAACCAACCCAACCCTCAAATAATACTGCTGCAGAATCACGGAATGGTAATAGCAGCGAATTCCCCTGAAGAGATAAAAGCGATTACCCGCTCCCTGATAAACAAGATAGAGAGCAGGATTATCAGGAAGCCTGATTATACTTATGCACCTTCAGCCTGTGACCATGAGCGGGTAACCCTTATTGCTCCGGTTATCAGAACCCTGCTCTTAAAAGAAAATCAGGGTTCCATCTGCGTATTCCATACAAACAAGGAGATAGCTGGGCTGGTCAGGAGCCGGAAAAATTTTGAGCCGCTATCTTCAGCCTTTACCCCCGACCATATTGTTTACTCAGGACACCGGGCCCTCTTTATTCCGGCAGCTTCTAATATGGAGGAGCAATATCAAATTATAACAGCCGGGCTTACCGCTTACATACAAGAGAATGGCTGTAATCCGAGGGTTATAGCTATCCAGGATCTGGGCATTTTTACCTGGGGCAACAGCAAAAAAGGGGCTGATGCGGCTTTTAACCTTTTCCTTGGTGCTACGGCTATCGCCGCTTACGCGGAGAGCTTCGGCGGCTATCAGTTTATGACCCCTGAGCTCATCACTTTTATCAGGGAATGGGAGGCGGAGACCTTTCGTAAAAAAACGGCTCTCGGAAAAAGCAGCGACCGACGTTTTTCGGAAAAGATAGCAGTTGTTACCGGCGGCGGCCGGGGCATCGGCAGCGGACTGGCAGAGGCCCTGGTTCAGGAGGGCTGCAATGTCATGATTGCCGACCTGGCCCCTGGTATTGCCCAAAAAAAAGCGGCTCTTTTATGTAAAAAATTCGGTCCGGGTAAAGCCGCGGCTGTCGAGGTAGATGTCAGCGATGAAACTTCAATCAAGAAAATGATCATTCGTACGGTTGCCGAGTATGGCGGTATCGATGTTATGGTAAGTAATGCGGGCATATTAAAGGCGGGGAGCCTGGAGAGCCTGGATCATGCGAGTTTCCGCTCAGTCACCGAAGTCAATTACACCGGCTACTTTTTAGCCGTAAAACATGCCTCCCGGATCATGAAGCTACAACACCGCTTCAATAAAAAGATTCACATGGATATTATCCAGATCAATTCAAAATCCGGGCTCGCCGGGAGCAATAAAAACTTTGCCTATGCAGGCAGTAAATTCGGCGGTATCGGCTTAACCCAGAGTTTCGCTTTAGAGCTGGTGGAGCACAATATCAAGGTTAACTCCATCTGCCCCGGCAACTTCTTTGACGGCCCGCTCTGGTCAGACCCGGAGAAAGGGCTCTTCATTCAATACCTCAAGGCTAATAAGGTCCCCGCCGCCAAGAGTATTAATGATGTCAGGAAACACTACGAATCGGTTATTCCCATGAAAAGAGGCTGCCGGCTCAAGGATATTGCCCGCGCCCTTTTCTATATAATTGAACAGGAGTATGAAACCGGCCAGGCCATTCCTGTGACCGGCGGCCAGATAATGTTGAGGTGATTACCCACTATTAGTCAGCCTCCCGGTCAGGTAATGCACTGGCTTTTATGCGCTCCATATAGCCGGGAAGCATAATGGCAACAATCAACAGAAAACCGATGATGATATTCATTACCTTACCGGGCACATTGATCAGCCCCATACCGAACTTTAGAAAGCCGATCAGAAAGATACCGATTATCACTCCAATAACACTTCCCCTGCCTCCGGTAATTGCCACGCCCCCGAGCACCACTGTAGTAATTATCTCCAGTTCCCAGCCACTGGCAATATTTGGACGCGTGCTGCCGATCCGTGAGGTAAGCAGAATTGCAGCAAGTCCCGACATTAAACCGGAAGCCATAAAGGCTATCATTCGTATTCGCTTAACCGGCACTCCCGAGAAAGCGGCTGCAGTAGGGTTGTTGCCAATAGAATATACCTTGCGCCCAAAGCTGGTCTTGTGCAGTATAAGGCCGAAACAAACAGCCAGGAGTATAAAGAGGAGCAGCTCAAAGGGTATAAGCGTATTGCCCAGATAACCCTGTCCAAAGTAGGCAAAAGATTCAGGATAGTGGGTATAGGCTTTATCACCGAGTACAGCGTAAGAGACCCCCCGGAATAGAGACATACTTCCTATGGTAACCGCTATGGCAGGTATGCCGAACCTGGTAATAATAAAACCATTGAGCAATCCCGCTGCCAGACCGGTGGTTAAACCGACAACGATAAGCGTAAAGATTCCAGCGCCTGCAGAGGAAGCCGCACCCATAAAGAGCGAAGAAAGGGCAATAATCCCGGCCACTGAAATATCTATATCACCGCAGATAATAATAAATATCATGGGCAGAGCCACAATTGCCTTTTCCATGAAATTGAAAGTGGTGTTCATAATATTAAGGTAGTCGAGAAAATAAGGCGAGAGGCTGGCATTAATAATTATAACAATTATAAAGAGCAGGAAAAGAATTACTTCCCACTTCATCAGTGTATTCAACAGCTTGAGCTTCCGGTTGGATAAAGCCTTACTATCTGCCCTGATAATTCCTTTGATCAAAGTTTTCTCTTCCTTAACATTGTTAATTGATTGCGTTTATCCGCCAGTGTGTTAGCGATTATGGCTAAAATAATTACCAATCCCTGAATGCCCATCTGGTAGAAAGGAGAGAGGTTGATTACGGTCAGGGCATTGTTCAGGATTCCCAGGAAGAGGGCGCCCAGCACTACCCCCAGAACCGTGCCGGAACC
>DRHE01000215.1 GCA_011049745.1 Spirochaetales bacterium
GACAATTAATACCTTTATCTTCTCCTGCATCCTTTTACCTCCATCTAGAAGTTGTTTTTAAAGCCTGCGGTAAATCGTTGGTACAATCTGTTTTACCGGCAGGTCCATGCCGAAAAGGGTTTCTGAGTGACCTATAAAGAGGTAGCCTCCTGAACGGAGGTGTTTACACAATCTATGGATAATACCGCTTTGAGTCTGTTTGTCAAAATAGATAATTACATTGCGCAGGAATATTATATCAATAACATCTGATATACTGTAATGTTCATCCATAAAATTCAAACGCTTGAAAGTTACCAGCCCTCGGAGGCGTGGAGAAATACGGACCAATACTTTGCTGCGGTCTTTGCTTTTCAGCAGGTATTTCTTCTTCATGGCCAAAGGCACCGGCTCCACCTTTTCTTCATCGTAGACCCCGTTTTTCCCCTGTTCCAGTACCCGGGTTGAAAGATCAGTGGCCAGTATGGAGAAATAGAAGGCTCCGGCCTGTTCCGTATACTCACTTAAGACCATGGCCAGGGTGTATGGTTCCTCTCCGCTTGAGCAGCCGGCGCTCCAGATCCTCATAGGTTTTCTAATGCCTGACTGAAAACGTTCGGATAGTTCCGGAAGAACTTTTTGCACCAGGAATTCAAAGTGGCCGGGCTCCCGGAAAAAGTCAGTCTTATTAGTGGTTACCAGATCCATCATGAGGATAAGCTCGCCGTGTCCATCTTTTTGGTCTAAAGTGTAATCAATATATTCTCTGAAATTAGCCATTTCCAGGGCCCGAAGCCGCTTCTGCAGCCGTGATTCCAGCATGACTTTTTTTGCAGGCGGAAGTTTTATTCCATATTGTGAGTGAATGTATTGGCTTAAGCGGGAAAAATCTCTATCTGTCATACGCTGCGTATCATTCACTATTGCTGCACGCTTGCTTTTTCTTCAATCTCCGCCTTTTTAGCGAGTTTAAGGACATCAAGAATCAGGGCTACGTTTCCATCTCCCAATATGGTAGCGCCTGAGATGCCCTCGATATTCCGGTATGCTTTGCCAAGGCTCTTGATTACGGTCTGCAATTGACCGATGACCTCATCCACCAGGAAACCCACTTTTCGGCCGTCAGCGGATACTACAACTATATGTTGGATTTCCGGAACCTCCCCGCCTATATTGAACATCTGACGTAGAGGTATGTAAGGCAGGAGTGAACCACGTACTTTAGCCAGATGGCGACCGTGAGATGAGGCAGCATCTTCCCTGCTAAGCTCGACACACTCCTCTATTGAAGAAAGGGGTATGACAAAGAAGTCGCCTCCCAGTTGCACCAGCAGCCCCTCGATAATGGCCAGGGTAAGGGGGATCTTCAGAGTTATGGTAGTGCCCTTATCTTTGATAGTATTGATCTCAATATTTCCACTCAGGGCATCGATGGTGCGCTTAACCACATCCATTCCCACGCCGCGTCCTGAAAGACCGGTTACCTTTTCAGCTGTGGAGAATCCGGGCATAAATAATAGATTGTAGATCTCTTTATCAGATAACTCGGCTTCCCGGCTTACCAGTCCCTTTTCTACCGCCTTTGCCAGTATTTTTTCTCTATTCAGGCCGCCGCCGTCGTCAATAATCTCAATTAATACGTATGCTCCTGAATGAGCGGCCCTGAGGTGAATAGTGCCGGTGGGGTCTTTCCCCAGCTTCTTTCTTTCAGCAGGCATTTCAATTCCGTGGTCCATACAATTGCGGATAAGATGGATCATTGGGTCGTTAAGACGCTCTATAACGGTTTTATCTAATTCGGTGCCCGCTCCCTCGGTGGTAAGGGTTACCTCTTTGCCAAGTTTACCGGAGAGGTCCCTGATCAGCCGGCGGAATTTATTAAAGGTCGTACCGATTGGCAGCATGCGCATACTCATTGCCGTTTCCCGAAGCTCTGCCGTAAGATGCTCAACCTCTTCAGAGATGGCCAGGAGCACCGCATTTTCCACTTTAGAGGTTGTCTGGCTGAGCCTGGCCTGCACTGTTACCATCTCGCCTACCAGATTGACAAGTGAGTCCAGTTTATCGGAAGCAACTCTGATACTGGTAGCCTGTTCAGCACTCTGCCGTTTTTCCTGGGTCTCCTTAATATGCCGTTGTTCTACTAAAGCCGATTCCACCTTTTCGGTGGTGACCAGCCCGGCATCCACCAGTATCTTGCCAATAGGTTTTTTCTCTTCGAGTATCTGATCCAGTTTCTTAGGGGCAAGATCACCCCTTTCAACCAGTATTTCTCCAAGTTTTTTGGGTTCATTATCTGTACCGGGCTTCTCTTCATCTTCAATTGCCTCAATGTTGAGCTCACTGTCATCTTCAACAAAGATAAAAACATCTTTTATACTATTTATCCCTTTATTGGTAGTGAGCAGAATATCCCAGCCCGTATAACACTTTTCGGGATCCAGGCTTTTAAGCTCAGGGATGGAGCTGGTATGAGATAAAATATGGCATTCGCCAAGCTGGCGCACTTCATCGAGCAGCAATATCGGGTTTGTACCGTGAAGAAAAATATCGGGAGCTGGGCGAAAGCGAATTCGGTAGTTTTTTTCCACCTCTTGAGAGGGCTGATCTGCTTTTTCCGCCTCGGCTTGCGGCGCTTCCGGGGTGGTTTCCGTGGAATCCACGGAAGTAAGTTTCTTAAGCAGGGTTATTATCTCTATATTTTTTAGGCCGGTGGTTGTAGCATCCTCTTCAGGAGAGTCCAGCATTGCAAAAATTTGATCTCTGGCTAAGAGGGTTATGTCAATAAGCTCTTTGGAAGCAGGAAGTGCTCCTTCACGTACCTGGTCAAATACAGTTTCCACCTCGTGTGTAAATTCGGATATCTTTTCAAAACCGAACATGGCGCCTGAGCCTTTGATAGTATGAAGGGCACGGAATACTCGACCGATCAGTTCCTGATCGGTGGAATTTATCTCCAGCTCCAGAAGAGCGGTTTCCAGTTCAGCAAGCAGTTCGTGAGCCTCCTCGCGGAAGGCGGCTTTCATTGTCTCGGCATAGTTTTCTTTCATCTGTTTACCCATTCACTTAACCAGAAGCATTCATCTGTTTTTTCCGAAGTGTTTTTTTTATCCCGGAAAAAGCCTGACTCTAATAACGTATTGGTAAAACACTGCGGGATTTTTTTATTCAGTGTAAGTTTCTTTTTTGCTGCTTTAGCTGTTTTCCCCGCCGCGCAGAGTAATTGCAGTCCGGCCAGGTCAATCCCCTCAATCTTTTCCAGGTCTATTACCAGGTTTTTGCCCTCCTTCAATGCGCTCAGTAAGGAGTCTTTAATGCTTTCAGCATGGATAATATCAATTTGGCCTGACAGATGAAGGCTAAAGCTGTTTTTATCAATTGATTCAAGTTTATATTCAGACATAATACCTCCGTAGATTTATTATAGTATTAGTTTTTTTTCAGGGTTTTTCAAGTCTAAAAACCATAATCTCTGCATATTCATCAGCTATATTTCCCAGCGCAGTATTGACAGGGTATGCTCTCTTTGCGGCTTTCCTGTTTCAGGCAATTAGAATATTATATGGTGATGACCGGGAATAGCGCCAGCTCCTTTTCTCTGCTTATTAAGCCTGCTTCTGCCGATTGCAACCTGCGCTGTGCGTACTGCTTTTATTTAGAACGCTGCTCACTCTATGGCCAGACGAAACGCCACCGTATGAGCCGTGATGTGCTTGAGCGCATAATCTCATCATATATGACAACGGAACAGACCCAATACTCTTTTGGCTGGCAGGGTGGTGAGCCAACCCTTATGGGTATTGATTTTTTTGAAAAGGTGGTGGCGCTGCAGAAAAAATATGGTAAAGCGGGCGCAGTTGTGGGCAATGGGGTACAGACCAATGCAACGCTTATAGATGATAGCCTGGCTTCCTTTTTTGAAAGCTATAACTTTCTGCTTGGTGTCAGTCTGGATGGACCTGAGAAGCTGCACAATACCTACCGGGTATCAGCGACGGGGCGTGGTACACATAACAGGGTAGTCAAGTCAATTCAGACATTGAAGAAGCATAGTGTTGAATTCAATATCCTTACTGCCGTGAACTCGGCAAATGTAAAGAAGGCGTCAGAAGTATACCATTATCTGCTTGATAATAATCTCTTTTTCCATCAATACATACCTATAGTGGAATTCGGAGATAATGGCGAATCTCTGCCCTTTTCCATCCGGGGTGGTGAATGGGGCGAGTTTCTCTGCACCCTCTTTGATGAATGGGTTAAATTTGATGTCAGACGGGTTTCCATCCGCCTTTTTGATGCGGTGCTAAACCTGCTGGTTGACAGCGTCAGAGTAGTATGCACCATGGGCAGCAACTGCTGCCAGTACTTTGTGGTGGAATACAATGGTGACATCTACCCCTGCGATTTTTTTGTGGACTCAAATAAACTGCTCGGCAACATCTGCAGCAGCGATTGGCAGCAGTTGCTGGAATCAACAGCCTATCGCAACTTCGGAGCACGGAAATCGAGGTTAAACTCGAATTGTATAGAGTGCCCATACCTGCAGCTCTGCGCCGGAGACTGTCTTAAGCATAGATTTTATCCTTCATTAGAGGAGCGGCAATCAAGCCGAGCCGCAGGGAAGCGGACTGAGACCCAGGAGGAGACCCAGGAGGGAGAGGGCCCTGATACATTAAGCTGGTTATGTGAGGGATGGAAGATGTTCTATAAACATAGCCTGCCCGCATTCCGCCGCATGGCAAGGGAAGTCCAAAGAGCGAGAGGCCGGGAAAGAGCGCAAGAGAGAAGCTGTAGTGAGCTGAAGTTTAACTCCTGTTGAGGGCGTTGCTGCTCATGGAAAGGAAGATCTCGTCGAAAGCCTGGTGATTATCCATGAAGGCCTCAAATACCTCTTTACTGAACACCTGCTCCCCGGTACTGCCGCTGCGATCATCCAGGCGGATCAATTTTAGAGCCTCTTGATGAGAGAAGGGAGCTTTATACTGGCGCTTGCTGCGCAGGGCATCATATATATCAGCCAGGGAGACAATGAGATCAATAACCGGGATCTGCTTTCCCTTAAGGGGTGAGAGTCCTTCGTAAGCTTCATTTTCCCTGCTCTTCAACTTAATCAGCTCGCCGTTACTTTTGCTGAGGCCGGGATAGCCCTTGCCGTCAAAGCGCTGATGGTGATTCAGGGCGATGCTCCGGGCCAGTTCCATGCGCGGTTCTTCTACATGCAGCTCCATCATCTTATCCAGGATCAGCGCTCCCACAATTGTGTGCATTTCCATCTCACGACGCTCCCGGGCTGTAAGCTTTCTCTCCAGTTTGATGATGTGGGGGATGGCGACTTTACCGATATCGTGGATCGCGGCTACCTGGCCTATCCAGATGCAGGTGTTCTTTTCCATGGCCATGGTGCGGGCCATGAGCTCGGAGTAGCGGTTAACCCGCAGAATATGCTGGCCGGTAATTTCGTCGCTGAATTCAGCTGCTGCACAGAGACCGGTTATGGACTGCAGGAATTTAGCCTCATTAGCCTGGGAGAGGCTGATCAGGGTGTTCACTGCCCTGGCAGTATTAACTATTGTTTCCATAGAGAAACGGTCGCTTTTAGTTATTTTTTGCTGCTTGTTGAAAGCGATAATCGATAAAGCTATGGATTGAGAAATCGAGGAATTCTCTGACCCTGGGGTCAAAGGGGTGTGCGGTTTCAAACTCAGATATGGAACCGTAGTCGGAGCGCTCCGAGGATACTACCCGGGCAGTGCGTTGTGAAAACCAGATGGGTGCCTGTGATGTGCGCGGTATCTGTATGGGTTCAGAGATCAGCGGTTGATCCCCATTCATCTTATACACCCTGCCGCTGAGATGGCCCCGCTGGTCGGCTTCTGGCCCCGCTGCTGGGCGCTTGAGAGAAGTGAGGTACGGGACGCAACGATGTTGTGCTACTACATCGACGGCAACACAAAGGCTGTGTGGTCTTCGAAACGGGTGAAGAAGAACAAGGTAACGATGCTCGGAAGAGTAATGGGATGCTTGGAGCATGTATTCATCCACGATTGCTTTGGTCGCCCGGTGTACTTTGAGACCTACTCCGGGCACGCTCCGTGTGGCGAGTATGCGCTCGAATTGCTTGAGAAGGTGGAAGAAGCAATCGAGGAGGTTCCCGGTTCGCGTACGTCGGTGAGGCGTGTGCTGGTGATGGACGGGGCGAGCAACAGCGTGAAAGCACTGCGGGCCTTTGCCTCCCAGGAGAAGTACCATTACATCACGCCGCTGGACGACAATCAGTGGAATGAGCGGAAAGCGCTGCGAATTGGTCGAGCTTCCCGCTACGCCTACGGTAAGGCCACGTTGAGAGAGGCTGTCATTGAGCTTGAAGACTCACAGCAGAAGGGGTACTTGATAAGGACGCGGGCGGTGAAAATCGAATGGGATAATGGAAAGACAACTGTGTTGTTGACCAGTCTTCCGGTAGGGGCAGTAGGGGCAAGTGAAGTAGTTCGGTCATACTTCACCCGCTGGCCGGCAGAGGAGCTGCAGTTCAAGTCAATGAAAGGAGTAGTCTCGCTGAGCCGGGTTGCCGGATACGGCAAACAGGAAATAGAGGACGAGCAGGTAGTTAAGAAGCAGCGCCATTCGGCGAAGAGAATCGCCGAACTGGAAAAGGAGCTTGAGCAGCAGCTTGAGGAGATAAGCACCCATGAACAGGCAGTAGCCAAACTCATCCCCAAAATGCGTCGGCTAAAAGCTCAAAGCGAAATAGAAGACGGCAAGCGAAAGATGGCTCCCGATCTGATGAAGAAACTTGAAACATACAGGAAAAAACTTCTGACCCATGAGCAAGAGATGAAGCGGATCGAGAAAGAACGTCCCAGAGAGTTCCGGCTTCTGAGGAAACACCAGCGTGAATGGTTGCGCCTGCAAGGCAAGGAAACCGTGTACAAAGTGGATGTAGAGCTTGATCAGATCCTTACCTTTCATCGTGTAAGCCTGGCACATCTGTATGCGTACTTCGTCAAGTACTTCCTGGGCGGTTTTTCAACAAGCATGCTCACACTTCTGCACAAGATAATCCACCTCCATGCGAAGGTTGAGCAAAACAAGGAAATCCGGAAGATAATTATAGACTACAACAAGAAGGATCGAGATACCATGAATGTGCTGACCGCGGCGATAGACAAGATGAACGAGCTGGAAGTGACCGGGCCTCATGGAAGGCGAATGGTATTCGCTCTCGGGAAAAACTAGTCTCAGTATTATTCAATTAACCGTAAAATGGCCGTAAGCAATGTTTAACTAAGTAAACATTGCACTGATCTGCAATAATCACTATAATTTAGAACTTAGTATTATTCCGAAAGGTATGGGGGGAATATACAGGTGCCAAAGCGTGTTGTAGTAATCCATGGGCCCAATTTAAACATGTTGGGCAAACGAGAAGTAGGCATATACGGCGGCAAGTCAATGGAAGATATAAATTCCGAAGTTGCCTCTGAAGCGCAAAACCTGAAAGTTACTGTTGAGTTCTACCAATCAAACAGTGAGGGCGAACTCGTTACCTTTATCCAGCAATGCAGAGGCACGGCTGATGGTATTTTGCTAAACGCGGGCGCTTATACCCATTATTCC
>DRHE01000216.1 GCA_011049745.1 Spirochaetales bacterium
GTCCAGAATATGGCCCTTTTTATGGGTCCTATTATAACCTTCGGCATGGGTAAGTATGAGGAATCGGGCGATCTTGCCAATGTAGACGAAGACAAGCTGATCTCTTTCGGGGGCGGGGCTGTCCTTGGCGCCCAGTATATGTTTACTAAGGTATTCGGGATTTTTGCCTATCTGAACCTGGTCTATAACTATACCAAGTATACTTCTAAGACTACTAATGTAGCTACTGATACAGTCACTACAGACGATGTTGATACATATACTTATATTGACACCTCTACATCCAGTTTGGGAGTTGTGCTCTATCTAAAATAAGGGAATGAGGCCCGGCTGGGACATACTGAAATCCTTGCCGGGCTATATTGCTGCTAAAATCACCTCTTCCGTACAAAGGGTAATTTAAAAGGGCATTTATCCTTGAAAATGCTCTATTGACATGCGGTTTTTCAAGGAAGTACAATAGGATTTATGGTAAACAGGCCCGTCCTTGAAAAAAATATACTTGTAGCTTTAAAACACAATCCTGTGGTGGCTTTGCTCGGCCCAAGGCAGTGTGGAAAAACTACTCTTGCCCGCATAATTGCGGGAAAAACCAAATGTGAATATTTTGATCTGGAGGACCCTGCTGATCTTAATCGACTTTCGGCGCCCAAGTTCGCTTTGGAGCGGCTATCCGGCCTGATCATTATTGACGAGGTTCAAAGGAAACCTGAATTATTTGAGATACTCCGGGTTTTGGTAGATCGCCCTACAGCAGATCGCCCTGCAGCGGATGCGAGATTTCTGCTGCTTGGCAGTGCTTCTTTTCACCTTGTACGAAAAGTATCAGAGTCTTTGGCCGGACGGGTTGCCTTTGTTGAGATGGGTGGCTTTAATTTAAAAGAAATCGAATATGACAATTTTTTGCGGTTATGGCTTAGAGGCGCTTTCCCAAGATCTTTTTTAGCTGAAAATTCAGATCTCAGCTTTCAGTGGCGAAGTAACTTTATCAAGACTTTTTTAGAAAGAGACATCCCCCAATTAGGTATTACTATTCCTGCCCAAACATTGAGACGATTCTGGGCTATGGTGGCTCATTTTCATGGTCAGCTCTGGAATGCTGCAGAATTCGCCAGGTCCCTCGGCAGTTCTGAAGGAACTGCACGGCGTTATCTTGATCTGCTTAGCGGCACCTATGTTATACGTCAACTGCAACCCTGGTATGGAAATCTCCGAAAGCGGCAGGTTAAATCTCCAAAGCTCTATATTCGAGACAGCGGTCTTCTCCATGCTCTTCTATCCATCGAATCGTTACCAGGTCTTCAACGGCATCCCAAATATGGAGCCTCCTGGGAAGGATTTGCCCTCGAACAGGTGCTGGAGGCAATCAAGCCGCAGGAAGCCTATTTTTGGGCAACCCATGCCGGCGCAGAGCTTGATCTTTTAATTTTTAGGAAAGGTAAGTGTATTGGATTCGAATTTAAGTGTAGTGATGCACCGGCGATCACGAAATCAATGCGAGTTGCGCTTGAAGACCTCAACCTTGATAAGATCTGGATAATTTACCCGGGCACCAAATCATACATTCTTCACCAGCAGGTAGAAGTGATCTCCATAAGAGATCTTGAAATTTTCTTCGAAGACCTGTGAAGTTGTTCTTCGGTGCTTTTATTATAATCCTTTAGATCGTTTGGCTAACCATAAGTATCATACATGCTTGAAGTGCGTTACTTTTAGCAATATAATCTGTAGATATAGATACTTTCACCCAGGATTGAAGAGAACTTGAAGGCAGCACGCTTCTTTTTAATATTCACTCTATTTAATTTTTCCTTTTTCATATTTGCAGAAGATAGTATCAAGGAGATGAGCAAAACAACGGTTTGTGTGTTTTTAGATGTTGATCTCTCCGAAACAGAGGAAAACAGCAAATACGAGAAAATAATCACCGATCAATTAATTATAGAGCTGGAGAATAGCGGTTTTAATGTGCTGCAGCGCAAGCGCATGGAAGAGGTCCTTGCCGATAGCGGTTTGAACAGGCAGGAGCTGGTATCAGGAGCTAATATTATTCCTTTAGCCAGGCAGTTGGGCGCTGATCTGGCCTTCAGCGGTTTTTACCGTGTTGAGAATAAAATGCTGCTTCTGCAGATTAAGTGCTACAATGTTGCCCAGGAAGTGCTTCTCGGCGCAGTGCTGAAAACCGGCCGTTTGAATCTTTCGGTTTATAACCTGATCAACAGGGTGGTCGGGGAGATTTTGCCGCGGATCCGGGTAATAAAAAAGCCGGTTAATGAGATTGCCGCAGTCCGGGATCAAGTTAGGAAAATTACCCTGCTCTCTCCTGATATGGATATGACAGTTTCCCTGGCAGGAGAGCGCCGGGTGGGCAGGGTGTCATCGATAGCAGGCTGGTGCTGCCCTTTATCCCCTTCAAAATTGGCAGCGAGCTGATACTGGAAAAGAGAAAAGAGGGCTATTATCTCAAAGCCGACTATTGGTTTCTAAGCGGTGAGTTCTACTATTATATTCAGCACAGTTTTGTGGAGAACAGCCGGCCTGTTTCTCATTATGATTTGAAGTTCCTCTTTGGTGGTTATCCCTTTACCCCGGTTGGTTCCCGCTTTCGAATCGGGCTTTCCAGCGGTATAGCTGGTATAATGACATCTTATTCAGTGCCCGGTATGCCGGTTAACCGGGATATCTACCTGAATGTGCTCAATATCTGGCTGGAATGGAACTTAGGCAGTAAGTGGACACTCCTCTTAAGGCAGGAAGGCAAGTACAGCCTGGGGCTGGAAGGGGGTCTGCTTGGCCGGGGCTGGCTTATGGTAGGCGACCATTTCCCGCCTTTAACCCTGGGATTGGTGCGCAAATGGTAAAAAAGCTCTCCTATACCAATGACGGTATTGTGGTTAATACCCATGATGGTGTGGCTAAACTCTACGGTTTTGACGGCAAGGTAAAGGCTGAGTTCCCTATAGGTTATGACTCGGATGCGGTAGAGGCCTACGACGAGGCGGGGGATTATTACTATCATCTAGATATTCGGGGCCGAAGGCTCTACAAGTGCGGTACCTGGTGGTGAGTATGAGAAATCATTGGCTGCCGGTTGTTTTTTTATTTTTCCTGCTCACCCCTGCGCTCTTTTCCGAGGAGAAAGAATTTGCCCCCGGAGAGCCCCGCCGCCTGGTGCTCTATTTCGAGCAGGAGGAAGGGCTTAAGTTTCAGGAGCTTGAACTGCTTCTGCTCTACGAATCCCTGCTGGCAAAACTGAGTGGGGCGAGCGTCGGGGTTGTGATTATAGAAGCGCAAAGCGGCGGAGTGCCCGGAACAATAGAAGAAAAATCACACCTCGCCCGGGAGCAGGGGGCTGATTCCTGGCTTTCAGCAATGGTTTCGGGAAGCATGGAGAGCTTAAGAGTTTATGTAAGCTCATTCGACTTGCTCAAAGAGAGGATGGTGTTTGAGAGCAGGCTTCAGAGTGAATTGCCGGTGGGACTCATCGATCTTGCCAGGCGCTTCTGGGACTCCACTACTCAGGCGCTGCGGGAGAATTACTCACTCGTTGCGGCTGATGCCCCGCCTGCAAAAAAGAAAATTATTGACAGTGCTGAGATTGTTATCCTGGCTCAGCCCGGGACCCTGGTCACTGGCCTCTCTGGAAAACCACTGGAGGTTGGGCAGGAGGGTGAGCTGAGTATTGAGTTGGCGCTTCCGGGAACCTACTCCTTTGAAGCCCTGAAAAGGGGCTATTACCCCTATAAGGAAATATTCTATCTGGAGAGTGAAAGCAGGGTTATAGAAATAGACCAGCAGCCCGGCTCCAGATATGCATTAAACTTCTATCTGAACAATTTCTCCTTTCCCGGTTTTGAGCTTTCCTATTACTTTATCCCAAATTTCTTTTTTGCCAGGGTGGGTTTCAATACCTTTCTTCTGGGAATACGCGTGCCTGACCAGGATGACTCCACCGATGATGATTCATGGCTGCAGAGCCATTCTTTGAGCCACATTAATATTACTGTCGGCCGCTACCTGGGCAGAGAAGACCGGTATTACCGCTGGCTTATTTCCGGCGGCCTCTTTACCCGCCTGATAATGGCAAAAGGATATGGCATCGGTTTTGAGCCGATTGCTCCTTTCGGGGTGCAGGCGATCATCGGGCTGGAGTTCTCCCATTCGGAGAAGAAACGTCTTTTTTTAGAGTATGTTCCCCTGCTATATCTAACAAAATATCCTGAATTGATGCAGGCATCTTTTCCCCCGGATTATGAGCCGTGGAATTATATTTTCGGTAAAAGCTATGTGATCGATTTTTTTAACTTCAGGTTTGGCTTGCGGTTTCAGCTTTAAAAGGCTCCTGCCCCGGGACCGATCGATCCGTCTTAATCTACCTGACCAGTTCCTTGAGCTCATTCAAGAGATCTATCATTATCTCATCACCCCGGTTGCGGCTGATTTCGTTATTTAAAAAGCGCTCTTGTGCTCCCGGCGTATTCCGGGTGGAAAGTTCGTAGATAATATCAGCAGCATCCTGCATGGCGCTTGAACGGCCGGCCAGTTCAAAGGCGCGGTCATATTTTTTTATACGCTGCCATAATCCAGGAAAAATGTCCTCGGTTGAAGCTAAAAAATTGTCCAGGTGCAGCTTGCTCTCTATGAGTCCTTCCTCCCCGTATTGTCCCAGAAGAGTATCTTCCCGTGCAGCATACCTATTGTAGCTGCTTTCGATTTTGGCAAAACTCTCAAGGCGTTTGCGGGTAAGTTCATCAATTTCAGCAGCTGTTGCCGCCACAGGAGCGCTCTTGTTGAGCTGGTCGATTTCCTGCCTTAGACCTTCTACGGTGTTGACCA
>DRHE01000217.1 GCA_011049745.1 Spirochaetales bacterium
CACACCATTCACCGACTTTCGCCGGAATAGGATTAAGATGGTCTGCTTTTCAATTTTTTGAAAGGATGGAATTATTCACACTACAACCATTGAGAACACGCCAATATTTCTTCAGCTATAATCCGGCGCATTCAAGGATCACACCAAAAGACCATTTAAAACAGATTGTCCGCCTTGCTTCGCGCCTGCCGTCCTGGCAGGCTTTTCTTTCTTTTTTAAGGTGTTGGAAAAATAGCTTCCAAAAAACAGGGACGTTTTTTGGAGTGTTTGGGAGCCGCAATATCAGAAAGCAAATAATCTTTTCCCTAACGATCCCTCCACCATCTTGGAAAATACAGGTGCAGTCATAATCCGCCACCAGAAGAAACGGATCGGATTAATCAATCTCTTATCTGTATCTCACCCGCAGCAATTCTTTTTTTTCATTTCTCTGGGCCTCTCCTTACCGGATAAAAAAAGCTGGAAGCGGTGATGAGTTTTCTTAGTTTAAACGAGATACGATACGGCAACCGGATGGAAGGGCGGTTGACGGAAGAAAGAGGTGGGGGGGGGAATTAAGAAAGAGAAGACCCAGATAGGGAACGGAGGGGTTGAGGAGGCGGAAAGATATTCAAGAAAAACGGCCCGCTATTGTATTTCTCCATTTCTTCAGATAGAACCAGGCATAGAGTAAACCGGATCACAAAGAAAATATCATTCAACCCGGATTGTCCGCCCTGCTTCGTACCTGCCATCCTGGCAGGTAATGCTTTCTTTTTTAAGGTGTTGGGAAAATAGCTTCCAAAAAACACGGATGTTTTTTGGAGCGTCGGGAAGCCGCAGTATCAGGAAGCAAATAATATTTTTCTCAAGAATTCCCCCCCATCTTGAAAAAGACAGCAAGAAAAATAGGTTATTTTATTTGATTCTTCACGGTGTAATGGATAAAGTGAGGTATCATTTTACTCTGGTAAAAACGGAAACAGTGCTGAAATGGATCAGTCCGGTGAGTTAGGGTATAGATGAGATAAAAATATCAGCGAACGCTCCCAATATGAACGTATTCGCTTAGAGGTTTATCGGTTCTACAAGAAGGGAAGCCTTTGATTGGTTTATTCTCTTTAATGAAGCACAGATTAGAAATATCTTGGTTGAATATATCGGGTACTATAATGATAAACGTCCACATCAGAGAATTGCTGAAGAATTATCAGGTGGATATACCCCACAAAAACAGGGAAGAGTAATCGGCTATCCAGTACTGTCTGGGCTGCACCACCATTACAAGGCTTTCCGTTTAAGCTCTCCATATTCGATCCTCCCTTATTTTTTCATTTCAATAGTCAAACCGAGCCATATTCTTTCGCTGCCGTGATAGCCTAAAATCTCTATAAATTTCTGGGATTACCCGAATATGTCAGAGATAGTAGTTTGAAACCTCAATTTTTCTGAAGTTCACACTTTAATCTTATCAGAAACAATCTATATTTAGGACAATTCCATTGGTGGACGTAATTTTTTACCCACACGGGTTAAGAGTTTTTCGTTCGTTTGATCCCCAGCAATACTGGATATCGTTGACCCAGTGAAAATGCTGCCTCCTGTCGCCCCAGAGCGGTGCGAAAATCTGTGTTTAAACTAAATCCCCAAGTAAAATTTCCTTACATGAGGATTACTAGCCAACTCCAATCCTCTCCCTTCTAAAACGATTCTACCGTTCTCAAGAACATATCCCCTGTCTGCCCACTCAAGCGCGTAGTTCGTATTCTGCTCTACAAGTAAAACTGTTAGTCCCTTTTCTTTTAGTTTGGTCAAACGATCATAGATGTCATCTACCAGTACTGGGGCAAGACCCAGGGAGGGTTCATCCAGCATTAAAAGCTTTGGGCCGGAAATAAGTCCGCGTCCGATGGCGAGCATCTGCTTTTCGCCACCGCTCAAGGTACAGGCATATTGCTTCATACGTTTTTTAAGTATAGGAAAGATCTGAAAGATTTCTTCCAGACCTCCTGTTTTTACATTTGATCGTTTTGTAAAAGCACCCATGTACAAGTTTTCCAGTATCGTCATATTTGCGAATACACGTCCGCCTTCCGGGACGTAAGAAATACCAATTCGGGCTAATTCATGAGGACTCGATCCTTCCCGGTTTCTACCGTCAAAAATAATGTTGCCTGCCCAAGCTTTTATTAATCCGGATATTGTTTTCAAAAGCGTGCTCTTCCCCGCGCCATTCGGTCCAATGACAGCGACAACCTCTCCCTGATCTATATGGAAACTGACTTCATTCAGAATCCGGACCTTATTGTATCCAGCTGTCAGTTTTTCTATCTGCAGGATACTCATCGTGAAAACCTCTTCCCTAAATAAGCTTCAATTACACGCTCGTTTTGGCTGATCTGATCCGGTGTTCCTCTAGCAATGAGTTCACCGTAATCCAGAACGATTATACGCTCGCAGAGACCCATCACCATCTGCATCACGTGCTCAACAACACAGAGCGTTATATGCCGCTCATCTCGGAGTGTTTTTAAAAGTTCCATCAACTCAGATAGCTCCGCGGAAGTCAGCCCGGCGGCGGCTTCATCAAGCAGGAGAAGTTCCGGTTCCGTTGCCACTGCACGAGCGATTTCCAATCGTTTCAGTTGAACTAACCCAAGATCTTCACACTTCCAATGCCGAATATTTCCCAGTTTGAAGAAAGAGATTGTTTCTTCCGTTTTTTCCTTAACTTCATTCTCACTTTTTCGGTTATATGCTCCTACCCTGACAGCTCCCTCCACTGTCATATGAGAAAATGCTTTCGTTACCTGAAAAGTGCGAGATATGCCGAGTTTACAGATTTTATGGGGGCGCATCCCTGTTATGTTGCGTCCTTTGAAAAAAATTTCTCCATCTTCAGGAACATACATACCCGATAATACATTGAATAAAGTCGTTTTTCCTGCGCCATTCGGTCCTATAAGACCAAGTATCTCTCCCCGGTGTAAATCGAAGCTGACTTTATTGACAGCGATTAAATTCCTGAACTTTTTCGTTATTTGAGTAACCTGAAGTAAAATTCCCGAAATCATCGCTGATTCTCTCTTCCCGCAGCTCTCCTCTTGAACCAGGCATCCTGAATAATAGATGCAAGACCCCGAGGTTTATACAAAGCGCTCAGGATGAGTGCCACGGCATAGATGACTAAATAGAAGCTTTGCATCTGACCCCCAAGATTCGCCCGCAGAAGCTCTCTCCCTGTTACAAGAATCACTGTTGCCAAGAGAGGTCCGTAAATAATTCCCATCCCGCCTATGATTCCTAGAATAGCTACTTCCATGCTTATTGTACTGGAAAAAAAAGTGGGGTGGATGAATCCATAGATACAGGCATATATGCTTCCGGTAGCTCCTACGATAAAGGCATAGATCATCAGTGCCCTCAATTTACATTTCCGTGCATCGGCACCGAGCGCTTCGGCGGCTTCCTCATCGTCAGCCAGAGCAAAAAGATAATAACCAAGTCGATTATTCTGGATCCGGTATGTAATATAAAGGGTGATAAGAAGCAGACCCAGCATAAGGTAGTAGAAGGGGAGGTAAGTTCCGAACCTCAGGTGGTAGGGTGAAAAATCATAATAGGGGAGCATACGTTCCAGGGGTCCTCCGACATTTTTCCAAAGAAGGAAAACGACTTGCAGAACTACCACAAGAGCTGAGGAAGACAAAGCGTACCAGACTTCTTTTATTTGGAAGCGGAATAAAGGATATCCTATGACAAAAGCAAAACCTGCTGATACCAGGCCCCCGAGGATCATCCCCACCCAGGGAGTGATATTCCATCGTATTAATAAGGTACCTGCTGTAAACGCACCGAGACCGATGTAGGCACCAGCTGAAAGATCGAGCTGCCCGGCCATCCCCCCGATTATATTCCAGGCACTGGTGAGGACACCGTAGAGCACAATCGTAGTTAGAAGAATAAGCCAGTATTGATTACGAAGGAAACACAACGGGAGCACTGAGGCAATGACCAGAAAAGCAGCAATAAAATACCATTCTTTTCTTTTTTCCAGAGGCTTCATTATTTCCTCCCAAAAAGCCCGCGCGGCCGCAGCCATAGGATGATTATAAAGATGAGGTAAACGATAAGTGAGCGTGCCCTTGGATCCCAGAATCCCATCGCGAGAGATTCTGCTGAACCAATTATAATTCCTGAAATCAACAGGCCGAGCATGGAGCCCAAGCCGGACATTGCCATGATACACCAGCTCAAAAGGCCAAATCGAAGTCCCA
>DRHE01000218.1 GCA_011049745.1 Spirochaetales bacterium
CGGTGTAAATTGAATTCCAATTGCACACTGGCCTACAGCTACTCCCTTGGAGGGCCCGGTACCTGAAGAGGTGTAGGTCTGAACATTGGGATTAAGCTTTTACATGAACCCCATGGCATTTGCGGTGAATACCGAGGCCCTGGCCAAGATCAACGCGCCCGTGCCCGCTTCCTGGGAAGATCTGTTGAATCCCGTTTACAAGGGCCAGATCCAGATGCCGACTCCCCAGTCCTCCGGCGCTGCTTACAAGATCATCAGCAGCCTGGTAGTTTCTATGGGTGAGGAAAAGGCTTATGAGTATATGAAAAAGCTTAATCCCAATGTTCAGACCTACACCTCTTCAGGTACCGGGCCCTCCAAGGGAGTAGCTGTAGGCCAGTGTGCAATTGGAATTCAATTTACACCGGCTTTTTTTAAATTTATTGATGAGGGTTACCCGCTGCAGGTTGTTTTTCCCAAAGAAGGAGTCGGTTTCGAAGCCCCGGCTGTATCTATTATAAAGGGAGCCAAAAACCTGGAGGCTGCCAGGATCCTGGTGGATTGGCTGGTTTCCAAAAAGGGTCAGGATGTGCTCTCTGAGGCGAAAACCTTCTTCTATCCCGTTAATGCGGCAGCCAGTCTGGGCAAGGGTATGCCCGCTTTCTCCGAGCTCAAGACTGTTGATGTGGATGTTGACTGGGCAGGAAAGAATAAGAAGCGTTTAGTGGAGCGCTGGGTAAACGAGGTCCTGCCCGCTAAATAGTTTATAATTCAGCTACTTAAGGGGCGCTTGAACAGAGCGCCCCTGTTTTTAAAGGGAGTTTTTAAAGGGACAGTTTGAGCTGATGAGTGAAAGATATCTTAAGCGCAGCTGGCGTCAGGTTAAATTAATTTCCAAAGATCCTCTTCTTTTTATTGTAATTATTGTTATCCTTACCTCGCTTATTCTATTTATACTATTCCCCCTGTTTAAGGTAATTACGGCCAGTATTTTTCCCCAAAACAGCTTTTCCCTCTCTGTTCTCGCTGAAGTCATAGGTTCCTGGTATCTACGCCAGGCATTTTACAACAGTGTTATGATGGGCGCGCTTACCGGCTTTTTCGGAGTGGCGGTGGGATTCATCTTTGCCTTCACCATGGCCAGGACCAATATTCCCTTTAAGAAGTTCTTCCATCTTATAGCTATTGTTCCCATTATTTCCCCCCCCTTTATCGGCGCCCTTTCCATAATAATGCTCTTCGGCAATAACGGTTTTATCTCAGATACAATACTGCATTTGACTAATGTCAAGATCTACGGCTTCCGTGGACTTCTCTTTGCCCAGGTGCTGACCTTTTTCCCGGTGGCTTATATAATCCTGCGTGGAGTGTTGGAATCGATCAGCCCTACCCTGGAGGACGCGGCTCTGGACCTGGGAGGTTCACGGTTAAAAGTTTTTGCCAGAGCAACTCTGCCCCTGGCCGTGCCTGGGATTGCCAGCGCCATGCTTATACTCTTTATCGAAACCCTGGCTGATTTCGGTAATCCCCTGATCCTGGCCGGCAGTAAGTTCCCCGTACTATCAGTTCAGGCTTATCTGCAGATTACCGGAATGTATGACCTGCCCAAGGGCGCAGCCCTGGCTCTGATGCTGCTGGTGCCCGCCTTTTTCTCAGGGTTGATCTATTCTTTTGTGCGCGCCATGACCGCCATCAGCGCGGTAATCTTTTTGGTCTCCTCCAGCTGGAGCCTGATGACCGTGCAGATTATGTCACAGGTGGAATCCGGTAGACTGGGAGCGGCGGCCGCATTCAGCGTGATCCTGGTAATGATAATTCTGGCTGCGATTATTGTTATCCGTTCGATTTTAACCCTTCGTTATGGCCGCTTTGGCGGCACAACTTTGAAGTTTTAGAGGAAAATTATGAGTGTAAAGCTGGTCAATATTTCCAAGATATTTAAAGACCCCGATCACCCGCGAAAGCAGATTGTTGCTGTGGAAAATGCCAACCTGGAGATCAATGAAGGAGAAATGGTAAGTCTGCTGGGGCCTTCAGGGTGCGGCAAAACCACAATTTTGAGAATAATCTCCGGTTTTGAGAACCCCAATACGGGGGAGGTCTGGATATCCGGGGAAATGATCAATGATAAGCCGCCCAACAAACGGGATACGGCAATGGTCTTTCAGAGTTACGCTATATTTCCCCATCTTTCGGTAGGGCAGAATATCGGCTTCGGCCTGGAGCTCAAGGGAGCCAAACCGCCGGAGGTTAAGAGGGAAGTGGAAAAGATAATGGCCACAATGAACCTCACCGAGCTTTATAACCGGAGGCCTGACCAACTCTCCGGCGGGCAGCAGCAAAGGGTTGCTTTAGCACGCTCCATTATCAACAAGCCCAGCGTGCTGCTCTTTGATGAGCCCCTATCCAATCTCGACGCCAAGCTCAGGGAACAGATGAGGCTGGAAATACGGAGGATACAGCAGAGCTTCGGTATAACCAGCATCTATGTCACCCATGACCAGGCAGAGGCCATGACTGTTTCCGACCGCATAGTGGTAATGAATGAGGGGCGTATTATGCAGATCGGCGCCCGCGGGAACTCGGGGGCCATCTTAGCCTAGTTTTTCAAGGCGCAGTTGGCGGCCACGTTTGGACTCTTTTTGCTCGCTTCCGGGGCGGCAAAGGGGTAGCCGCGGCTGCGGGACTGCTTTTAGCTTTGAACTGGCAGGCGCTTTTAATCTGCACGGCTGTCTTTGCTGCTGCTGCATTTATTATTTTCACCCACTGCTCAAATATTAAAAGGCTTCTATCCGGCGGTGAGAGCTCATTCAAGAAGAAAAAATAGAAGGATAATCAAGTCCTTTGCTTGAGTGCAGGGTTGAAACACGAACTTTAGCCGTGTCACAGAAGCTAAATTTTTCACTCTTTATATTGATGGTTTCGTAATCAGCATCTTTAAGGTGCTCTTTCATATTCTGGATTTCCACATTGCGCGGCACAAGAATGCAGATGTTCTCAGGATCATAACCAAGATCTTCAATGAAAATCTTGAGTTTCTTGATCAGGAGTTTTTTCATATCATCTATAGTTTCAGACAGATAGAGTTCAGGCACCGGACCTTCTCTGAAAGTAAATGCTTCTGCGTAGTTATCCCAGCCATTACTCGGGCAATGTTTTCTGAAACTATCCGCAAGTTGGCAGATCTGGCTGGTATTGCGGAAGTTGGTTTTTAGAACCCTGGTTGTTCCGCGGATTTTAATCTCTGCCCTGATAAAAGGCGACTGATAATTGTAAAGACTCTGATCCACATCCCCTGCCATGACCATAAACCTGGTGGTAAGCTCACGAAGAATCATCAGAGCCACAGGCGTAAGATCCTGCACTTCATCCAGAAAAAGGTAGCTGATATCCCTTATATCTTTATTTTCAGGATGAAGTCTAAGATATTTTATTAGTTTAAGCCTGCCGTAATTCTGGGTGTAGGTCCGGTTCGTTTCCATGTTATCGACAAACTCCTCGCGGGCTTTCCAGATTATCCGGCGTTGCTGCCTGGAGAGCCGCTGCCGCATACCGTAGCGCGGAATAAGCTTTTCCAGATATTCCTCCCTGGTAATAGCATTCGCGAATAGAAAATTATCAACCTCGCTGATGATCTCTGAGGGCAGCAGGAAATCCGGTGTCCTTTCTCTTACAAAGTATGATTCCAGGAGACTGAAATCATAGCTTGTTTCCGGGTAAATGATCTGCAGTTTATTCCGCCACAATATTTTTTAAAGCTCTATATGGTTTTATATCCTTTACAAGATTCAAATATTGGTTATATAATGACTATATAAAATGATTATTTACTGAGAAATGGCCCTGATCAATGAAGCGTATCTAATGTTGGTTTTTCCAGGGAGGCAGAGAAATGAAAGCTGGAGACATGACAGGAAAGTGGGGAGCGGTGTGTGATGGGTTGGGAAAGGCTCTGTTAGAGGGCCATACACCATACCAGGCTATATTTGAAGATCAAACTGAGTTTATCTGCAGTTTTCTGCCGGACGGCACAATCACCTTTGCCAATCAGGCCTTCTGTAGTTATTGCGATAAGAAGTTTGAGGAGATTATTGAACACAGCTTTACGGCGAATATGTCAGAGGAAGACCGGCTGATAGTACATAAGAAACTAGCCCAACTGTCTCCGGATCATCCTGTTACGAGTTATGAACAGAAGATCGTGGATACCAAAGGAGATGTACACTGGCATCAGTGGAGCAACCGGGCGATATTTGACAATTCAGGTAAAACGATCGAGTTTCAGACAATTGGCAGGGATATTACTGAGCGCCGGCGATCAGAGGAGGCTCTTCATGAGAGTATGAGGCGGTACCGGGCTATTGTTGAGGATCAGATTGAGCTTGTTTGCCGTTATCTACCTGATTGTACGCTTACCTTTGTCAACCAGGCTTACTGCCGAGCTTACGGCAAAGAGCGTGAGGAGCTTATTGGCCGGAGCCTTCTTCCCTATCTTACAGCGGAGGATCAGAAAGAAATCCTTGAGTATATCAAGAATGTGGACCCGGAAAATCCTGTTGCAACGAGTATTCAGATTATTGAAAAGAGCAATGGAGAGAAACACTGGCAGCAGTGGTTCAGACGGGCAATATATGATGATGCGGGCAAACTTGTTGAGATTCAATCAGTTGGGAGGGATATCACAGAGCTAAAAAGAACGGAAGAGGCTCTTAGAGCTTCGGAGGCAACTCTCCTGGAGCAGAAAGCAGCGCTGGAGCAGAAGAATGTGGCCTTGAGAGAAATTTTAATGCAAATTGAGCTTGAAAAACAGCAGGTCAAGGACGATGTGATAGCTAATGTAGAGGCTGTGCTTCTTCCGGTTTTAGAGAAATTGAGAATAACCAGCTTAAATTCCGATACTAAATATATTGATTTGATAGAGCGGGGATTGAAGAGGTTGACCTCTTCATTCGGTCGAAAAATAACACAGGCCAGTTTGAAGTTAACCAGGAGGGAGATCGATATCTGCAATATGATAAAAAACGGATTTTCAAGCAAAGAGATAGCTGGGTTTTTGTATATTTCCCTCTATACCGTAGGAAGGCACCGCTACAATATCCGCAAAAAAATGAACATCACTAATAAGAAGACTAACCTAAGCGTCTTTATAGAAAGCCTCTAGCCCGGATTTACCACACAGCATAAGGAGAAGATCGACAGCCCCAGTGATAAACTCAGGGGGAGAGATTCAGAATCATTCCGATTTCGTCGCACAGTCAAATTTAATGCTTCCCAGAGGTCCGCAGTACCTCTATGAAAATATAAGGGATTTTGTCATAGCTGTTCCCAAAAGCGCCTCTATCACCGGAAAAGCAATGCTAAAGGGTACGAGGCCAAAAATTGTTGCCTGTGCAAGCCTCCATGTGCTCTGGGAGGACATAGCAGAAGTTAGAGCCGCAGCCGTTCATCCGGATATCCAGAAACAGGGTTTAGGGAAAAGAATAACCGAGTATATTATTGAAGAAGCCAGGCTCCTGGGAATAAAGAAGCTATTCGCTTTCACACTGGCAGAGGAGTTCTACAAAAAGCTCGGCTTCGAGCGTAAGGATAAAGAAGAGCTTCCTGCCAAAGTCTGGGGTGAATGCAGCCGTTGTCCCAAATATTTCCAGTGCGACGAAATCGGAATGATTCTGAATCTCTCCCCTTGAGTTTTATCACTGGGGCTGTCTATCTCCTTATGCTGCCTGGTAAACCCGAGCCTAGCGGGCTAGAGGCTTTCTATAAAGACGCTCAGGTTAGTTTTCTTATTAATGATGTTCATTTTTTTGCGGATATTATAGCGGTGCCTTCCTACAGTATAGAGGGAAATATATAAAAACTCAGCTATCTCTTTGCTTGAAAATCCATTTTTTATCATATTGCAGATATCGATCTCCCTCCTGGTTAACTTCAAACTTTGCTGTGTTATTTTTCGACCGAATGAAGAGGTCAACCCATTCAATCCCCGCTCTATTAAATCAATAAATTTAGCCTCGCTATTTAAGCTGCTCATTCTCAATTTCTCTAAAACCGGAAGAAGCACAGCCTCTACATTAGCTATCACATCGTCTTTGACCTGCTGTTTTTCAAGCTCAATTTGCATTAAAATTTCTCTCAAGGCCACATTCTTCTGCTCCAGCGCTGCTTTCTGCTCCAGAAGAGTTGCCTCCGAAGATAGCAGCGCCTCTTCCGTTCTTTTTAGCTCTGTGATGTCCCTCCCAACTGATTGAATCTCAACAAGTTTGCCCGCATCATCATATATTGCCCTTCTGAACCACTGCTGCCAGTGTTTCTCTCCATTACTCTTTTCAATAATCTGAATACTCGTTGCAACAGGATGTTCCGGATCCACATTCTTGATATACTTAAGGATTTCTTTCTGATCCTCCGCTGTAAGATAGGGAAGAAGGCTCCGGCCAATAAGCTCCTCACGCTCTTTGCCGTAAGCTCGGCAGTAAGCCTGGTTGACAAAGGTAAGCGTA
>DRHE01000219.1 GCA_011049745.1 Spirochaetales bacterium
CCTCCACTCCCCGCAGCACGGTGAGGGAAAGCATCGCGTAGAAAAGAAAACCAGGAGCACGAAAACAACATCGATCAGGGCCACGATCTCAATTCGCGCCTCTCTATCTTCAAAACCGGAGTGGATTATCATTTTTTACAGACTGCTTCCAGGCGAGTGGCTGCCTGGGATAAGTATCCGGCTCCTTTTTGGACTCGATGTCTGAGGTAATTGTAGGGCAGCAGGGTAAAGAGGGCTACAGTTAATCCCGAAGCTGTAGTGATCAGGGCCTGGGCAATGCCGCCGGTCACGGCTCTGGGATCGGCGATACCCTGTGCCCCAAGCAGGTCAAAAGATCCTATTATACCTGTTACTGTGCCAAGAATACCAAGAAGGGGGGACATGGTAATGATAGTATCGAGAATACCCAGCCCCCTTTTTGCCTTTTCGATTTCCCGGCCGGCCGCCAGTTCCAGGGAAGTTGTAAGGTCCTGGTCATGGTTCTCAAGCGCGCCCAGGAGCAAGCGGGCAGCTCCATCATTATTCTCAGCTTTGAGGCTCAGGGCCTCATGGATATGGCCGGCTGCGGCAAGCTTGATAATCCTGTCTATTAAGACCGGGCTTTTCCTGCTTCTCTGCCGCTGCCAGAAGCTGAAGCGCTCCAGGGTTACAGTGAGGGAGGTGAGAGAGCAGAGTAATAGGGGCCACATAACCGGACCGCCGCGAATAAAGAAATCAGTTATTATTTTCACTTTTGCTCCTAATATTGATAGGAACCGCCCACCTTCCAGGATCGTCCCGGAGCGGGGTAGTAACCGCTGTAATAAGCATAACTCGCGTACATAGTATCCATGATATTTTCTATGCTGAAAGATAATTCCAGCTTACCTTTCAGCCCGGCCGGTGTAAACCGGCAAAGAATGTCAAACAGCAGATACTCAGCGAGTTTTTCCTGGCTGTTATCCGGATCACCGCCGACAAAGCTCTCGCCGGTGTAATTGCCTGAAAAAGTGACAGTCAACCCCGCCGGCAGAGATATTGCAGTAAGTCCGGATATTTTGTGGTTGGGCACCATGGGCACCTCTTTGCCCTTATTGTCCCCCTGGGTGAAGGTTGTTTTAGTGTAAGTGTAATCGCCTGAGAGCTCCAGCCAGGTCAGCGGTGCGAAGAGAATGCCTCCCTCAAAACCCAGATGCCTGTTGTTGTCCATATTCTCATTCTGGAAAGTCAGGGAGTTATAGGCAATCTCATCTTCCATGTCGAGCAGGAAGAAATTGCTTTTCAGGGTTAACAGGCCGGCAAAGCCTACCTCTGCCCCCACCTCCAGGTTCCAACCCTTTTCAGCTTCCAAATCAGTGAGAAAGGTGTCAGAGCCAAAACCGTACATGCTCACCTGCTCATCGGTAAAGGGGTACCTGAAGAGTGTGCCATACCTGGCATAGACCCTGGCGCTTTGGCCAAAGCCATATACCAGGCCGATATCGAATACCGGAGCCTGGTGGAATTTCTGATCGTCAATAGGAGTCCCTTCAGTGAGCTTCGTTTCAGCTTTAAACAGGGCCAGGTCGTAACGGGCGCCCGCGCTGAGAAGCAGGTTGTCGAGAACTGTAAGATCATCCTGCAGATAAAAGCCCAGGGCGAGTTTAGTAACCAGGAAGGAGAGGTTTTTGTTGATCCTTGCCTGTTCATCAAATTTATCATATTTTAGGATGTCATAATAAGCATCGATCCCGGTTATAAAGCGGTTGTCTGTGGCTAACATTTCGCCCGACAGGCTTAATTTAGGAGTAAAACCAAAAGTATGCAGGGCCAGGTCGGTGTAAGGTAGAAAAGAGCTCGGTATATCATTCTGGATAAATTTCAGTCCGTAAATCAGGTTCATAGCCAGCTGCCGGCTCTCATCCCGGCCCGCGGTAATCCCCAGGTCAATATTGACATGCTGCTCATTCACCTCGTCAGCGCTATTTTCCGCCTGG
The DNA here is from genome assembly GCA_011049745.1 of Spirochaetales bacterium. Lineage (GTDB taxonomy): Bacteria > Spirochaetota > Spirochaetia > SZUA-6 > DRHE01 > DRHE01. The sequence goes on from DRHE01000219.1 coordinate 1,956, forward strand.
GTAGGGTCGGCCTCCATTTCAATTTTAGTGAGGTCCCCTGGCATCTCAAAGAAGAGCTTTTCGTAGGAAAGGAAGAGTGAAGGGGTAATGAGGCCTCCTGAATCCCAGCCCAGATCCGTGGTTAGGCCGATTGACCGGTAGCCGGAACGCTCCCGGTAACCGTCTGTAGAGGTATGTTCGCTATTCACCGAGAAGGAGAGGGCTCCCGCTGAGCCGCTTAAGCCGGCGCGCTCCTGGTTGAAGGCAAAACTGCCACCCTGCGCTGAGAAAGAAAGTGATAGATCTTCCGTTCCCCGTTTAGTGATAATATTGATTACACCGCCCACAGCATGATCGCCGTAGAGAACGCTGTTGGCGCCGCGCACTACTTCGATGCGCTCAATACTCTGCAGCGGTATCTGCAGCCAGTTGATGCCTGCCATATCCGGCCGGTTGAGTTTTCGGCCATCCAGCAATACTAAAACCCGGCCGTGAGAGTTCTCCCCGAATCCGCGCATGGAGATCTCCGCCTGTGAAGCATTGCCGGAGGAGGTGCGAAAGTGAATGCCGCTGAGATTTTTCAGTAGATCGACAATCGTGGTCTGGCCCGAGGCATCGATATCCTCTGCGGTAATTACGCTAACCGATGCCGGTATCCAATCCGCTTCCTCTTCAACACGTCCGGCCGTTACCACAATTTCGATATCAGGCTCATAGCTCTGTTGGGCGCCTGCCTGTCCGGTCAGCAGAAACGAAAAAATCACTAACATTAGAACCAGTCTCTTTTTCATTATGCTTCTCCCTTCCTCTTTCAGCCCCGCGGCTGCTTTTTAATTTCTCGCGATCAGTAAAGAAGGTAGAAGATTCAAGATGGGATCTGACAGGACTGATTAATGGCCAGGCTACCAGAGGACCTCATCCTTCTTCCAGTCGCGAAAGAGATAGATGAGCCTGCTAAGGAACGTCTTCTGGCTTCCGGAGAGTGTCTCAAGTACCCTTAAGCCTTCCCATCCCTCGTGGGACAGTGGCTTATTCAGGGTTTTGCCTCCGGTTACAGCGGCGCGACCGCGTCTGAATTACACAGACTTCCATTTTCCACAGCAGGAAAATCTAATAAGTCAATGCATACAGTACAACAGGCTGTTAGTCAACACCCACACCGAAAAGCTTATCCAGCAGGCGCTTGTAAAACTGCTTAAAGGCAGGACAAGCATTGTAG
>DRHE01000220.1 GCA_011049745.1 Spirochaetales bacterium
GAGTAGACGTGGAAATTCCTCAAGCTGTATCAAAAATTATCTTGAAACTTCTGTCCAAGGCACCGGAAGACAGGTATCAGAGCACATACGGGTTAAAAACGGATCTGGAGCTATGTCAGTCTGAGCTGAAATCCATGAACAAAATAGGCGATTTCGAGCCCGGGAAAGATGACAGATCTCCTATGTTCAAGGTTTCTCATAGAATATACGGCCGTGATACTGAGATATCCGCTTTGAATGAATCTCTCAATCTAGCGGACAGAGGAGAGAGTGTTCTTGCACTGATAGCGGGGAACTCCGGGGTAGGTAAGACATCACTCGTAAGGGAGGTTCACAAGTCCTCTGTCCATAGAAAGGGATTTTACATTTCAGGGAAGTTTGAGCGGTTACAGCAGGACATTCCCTATAGCGGCTTCATCCAGGCTTTTCAAGAGATTATCGACCAGATTCTGATGGAAAGCAAAGATCGGGTAGCGATCTGGAAAGAGAAGATACTGAATAGGATAGGCCCCAACGGTAAGATCATCGTTGATGTAATCCCGCAGATGGAGCATATTATAGGACAGCAGAAACCTGCTCCCAGGCTTCCTCCTTCGGAGTCGGCGAACCGTTTTAATACCGTGTTTCAGAACTTTGTGGGTGTTTTTTGTCAAAAAGAACGCCCGTTGATCATTTTTCTTGATGATCTGCACTGGGCAGATTCCGCCAGTCTGCAGCTCCTGCGCATTTTAGTAACCAGTCCTGACATACGATACCTGCTCATACTGGGCGCTTACAGGGAAAATGAAGTGGATGCTTTTCATCCGCTTCAGCGTTTGATGGATGAGCTCGAGGAATCGAATATCAAGGCTCGCATAATTTATTTGAAACCTCTGAACAAAAAACATGTGGGGTATATGGTTTCTGATACTTTGAATAGTGAAAGGAAAGAGACCCAATCCCTTGCTCATTTAGTATACGAGAAGACCAACGGCAATCCCTTTTTCGTGAATGAATTTCTGAAAACTCTCTATCAGAAAAACCATACTTATTTTGATTTCCAATTTGGGCGCTGGAGATGGGACCTGGATGAAATCATGAAAGCAGGTATTGCAGATAATTTAGTAAAGCTTATGACCGATAAAATTCAAAGGCTCTCGAAGACAGGGCAAAAGGTGCTGAAGCTTGCCGCCTGTATCGGGAACCATTTCTCACTGGGCTCCCTGGCAGAGGTAAATGAACATTCACCCTTCGAAACTTTAGGGGAGCTGCGTGAAAGCATAAGTGAAGGGCTCGTTTTGGCTTTGAGTGAGGAGTTCAGGTATACCCTTTTCAATGAAGAAAATCGTTCAGGAGTTTCCAACCTCTCTTTCAAGTTTCTGCATGACCGGGTTCAGCAGGCTGCTTATTCACTTCTGTCCTCAAGACAGAAGCAGCGACTGCATCTGAAAATAGGAAGACTTCTTCTAAAAAAATCCATTAAGGAGCAAATGGATGAAAGGATATGTGAAATCACGGACCATTTAAACAGGGGACGTGCTCTGTTAAATGATCAGAAAGAGATATATGAGCTTGCCGGATTGAACCTGGAAGCAGGAAAAAAAGCAAAGACATCCATAGCATATGAATCAGCTTTGAGATATATAACAGCCGGTATGGAGATGCTTTCAGGCAACTGCTGGCAGGATCAATATGAATTGACACTGTCACTCCATTTAGAAGGCGCTGAAGCAGCATACCTGAGCTCCGATTTTTCTCGTGCCAGGGATTTAAATCGATATGCACTAATGAAGGCAAGAACGGTTTTGGACAGGGTAAAGGTATACGAAATAATAATACAGTCCTTTATTGTGCAAAACCAATATCAAGAGGCAATAGATACCGCCTCGAAGATATTAAACCAGTTAGGTGTATTTTTACCAAGAAATCCCGGCAGATTACGCATTTTGCTCGGGCTTATAAAAACTAAAATGGTTCTTCACGGAATAAACATAGATGACCTTTACAAACTTCCTCAAATGACCGACCCTTATAAACTTGCCGCAATGCGAATATTAATGGGAGTTTTTAATCCTTTTTATAAATCAATACGTGAGATGTTTCCAAGTATAGCATTCAGAATGGTCATATTATCGGTAAAATACGGCAATTCAGACATTTCCCCTTTCGCGTATGCTCTCTATGGACTCCTCCTGGGGTTAATAGGAGAAATCGTTCCAGGTTACCGGTTTGGCAGTTTTGCGCTGGATTTGTTTGAAAAATACTACACTCGTGAGTTAACCGCCAAGATGTATAATGTTTTTTTTGTCCTGATAAAAAAATGGAAAGCCCATTTAAGGGAAGCGTTAGATCCCCTCCTTGAAGCATATCAAAAAGGGCTTGAAACAGGTGATTTAGAATGGGCCGCACTTGCTGTTCGAGGATATTGTTTACAGTTGTTTTTTACCGGCAGAAACCTGGAGACTGTAAGCCGGGAGATTGCAAAATACTGCGAAACTTTACAGAAAATCAAACAGTACAACACGCTTCATAACCTCATGCTGATAAGACAGTCCACTTTGAACCTTATGGGCCGTGATGAAGATAAAACCTGTTTAAAGGGTGAAAGTTTCAACGAAGAGGAAATGCTCCCTGTATTAATCGATGCAAACGACACCGATACAATTGCCGGTATAAGATTTCACAAAGCCATGCTCTGTTATCTGTTCGAAGACTATAGTGTAGCCATTGAAAACTTTAAAGAGATAGAAAAACATCGCGAAACAAGGGGACAATTCGGTTTCGTTCTTGAGGCACGGTTCTACTATTCTCTTATCCTTCTGGCTGTTTACCCTGAAATGAAGGGGGCTGAACAAAAACGTACTATGAAAAATGTGGTATCATATCAAAAAATGATGAGAAGAGGGGCAGAACACGCTCCAATGAATTATCTTCACAAATGGTATCTGATCGAAGCAGAGCGGGATCGGGTTTTGGGAAAAGACATGGAAGCAATGGAATATTACGAGCAGGCAATAAAGGGTGCCCAAAAATACGAATATATCCAGGAGGAGGCTCTGTCCAATGAGCTCGCTGCCAGGTTCTATCTTATAAGAAAAAAGAAAAAGATAGCGGCGGCCTACATGAAGGAGGCTTACTCCTGCTATAGAAGGTGGGGAGCATACGCTAAGGCAAAGGATCTGGAGAACAATTACGGGTATCTGCTGACACCTGATCATGAAACAGTAACAAAAGTGAAGGGGAGTTTCACTGCAGCTTATGATCAAGCCGGTATCAAGCTGGAGGAGCTCGATCTAACGACAGTGCTCAAAGCCTCACAGGTAATCTCCGGAGAGATTTTACTGGGAGCACTTCTTGAAAAGATGATGAAAATCGTTATAGAAGTTTCAGGCGCTGAACGAGGGTTACTGATACTCGAGAAGGAAGGCAGGTACTTCATCGAAGCTGAAGGGGATGCCGGGAAAATAAATCTTCTTCAAAATATGGAGGCTACAGGGAGCGGCAAGCTATCTCATGCTGTTATAAACTATGTGATAAGTACAAAAGAGAGTGTTATTTTGAATGATGCGGCTGAAGAAGAACTATTTCAAAAGGATCAGTATATAACTCAAATCAGGCCCAGATCCCTTTTATGCGCTCCGATAATCCATCAGGTAAAGTTAAAGGGCGCGATATATCTGGAGAACAATCTTTCCGGCGGGGTTTTCACTGAGGAGAGGGTTGAGATTGTCAAATTGATTGCTTCCCAAACCGCTATATCACTAGAAAACGCGGTACTGTTCAGGTCACTTTTAGAGGATATAGAAAAGCGCAAGAAGATAGAACACGAGCTTCGGAGGGCCGAGGAGATGGCAAGGTCTCTTCTTGACGCTATGCGTGACTCCCTCACTCTTATAGACCCCGGGGGAGTCATACTTAGCCTCAATAAGACAGCCGCTCAAAGATTGGGCAGGCCTCCAAAAAATATAATCGGTAGATGCCTGTGGGACCTGCTTCCGGAGGTTATCGCGGAGCGCAGAAAAGGGTTTGTTGAACGGGCGGTCCGCTCGAGAAAAGCTATCCGTGTGAAAGATGAGCAGCGGGGAGTTCTGGAGGATAATGTTATCTGCCCTGTTTTTGGCTTACAGGGAAAGGTGGCAAAGATCGCAATTCTTGCACGAGATATTACGGAGCAGAGGAAAGTGGCGGAGCAGGTAAAAAAACAGGAGAAACAGCTTATACGATCGGACAAACTTGTTTTCATGGGAGAGCTTGCAGCAGGAATTGCCCACGAAATCAACACACCCAACTACTCTATTATGTTGAGCACCGCGTATCTTTCGAAAGCTTATCCTGATATACTTTCTATTTTTGAAGATTACTGCGAAGAGAAAGAAGATCTTCGCGTCGGGGGTCTTGAATATGAGGAGTTCAGCAAGACCCTTCCCGAATCTGTCAACAGGATCCGGGACTGCGCACAGAAAATAAGCCTGCTTGTTAAGGAATTGAAATCGTTTGCCCGTGACGAGCCTGAAGATTTCATGGGCACAGTAGATATTAACGTTACTGTTCAGTCTGCTGTGGTACTCGCTACACCAATAATCAAGAAGTTGACGGATAATTTTACTGTTCAGCTCGAAGAAAACATACCGAAAATCCGGGGCAACGCGCAGAAGATAGAGCAGGTACTTCTGAATTTGCTGCAGAATGCCTGCCAGTCACTTCCCGACCGGAGAAAGTCCGTGTCCATTCAGACATCTCATGATAAGGAAAAAGGCTCTATCGTAATAGATTTAAGGGATGAGGGAGCCGGCATGACGGAGGAAGTACTGGGTAAAATATGTGAACCCTTTTTCACGACAAGACGGGAAAAAGGGGGCACAGGCCTTGGAATATCGATATCAAAAGGTATAGTTGAAGAGCATGGGGGCGCATTGGCCTTCGAATCCAAACCCGGGAAAGGGACCGTTGCAACGGTTAAATTCCCCGTAAAGGAGGATGGATGAGCTCGAGGTGGCTGTAAAATGCATGAGGGCCGGTGCGTTTGATTACATGGTTAAGGCTGTTGAAGAAAGCAGGCTTGCGAGCGGGGTCAGGAGGGCCTCCACTGCAGTTCTTTCTCAGCTTTCGCAGTGTTACAGACAAAATACAGCAAGTCGCCGAGCCGTTCTTTCTCAAACTCAACCACAGGTTCTTTTCCGGTAATCTTACCGATATATTCCACGCACTCGAGAAGTGACATTGAGTAATCCGGCCCGCCGCCTATGTTGTATATTCCAGGTTTCCCGTGGGGTAAAAAAACTCATCCAAGGCTGGAAGCACAATTACTTATGAATCCGGACAGATCTCGACTACCTTGTTGACTCGGTTCGCTTGAATCGTTACTCTCACTTTCTGAACATCACGAATAATGGAGACATTCATGTCTAGACCATATCCCTTCAGGCTTTCCAGCAACCTAGCAATGGGACGTTGATAAAGATACTTCTCTAAAAGAATCATCGCCCAGACCGATATCCCTAACCTGCTTTTTGGAATCAGTTTGGCGGGCCCTTTTGCGGCGATTATTCCA
>DRHE01000221.1 GCA_011049745.1 Spirochaetales bacterium
GGGTGTCTGGGGTATCGGCGCCGGATTGAATATTCCTATTGGTTTGGTGGACCGGGAGGCGCCGGAAATTACCATTGATACTGCAAAAGAGAGCTATATTTCACCCAATCTTGACGGCGTTCTGGATGATCTGGATAAAGCGGTTTCTATTATCGACCGGCGTTTCGTAAAAGGCTACCGTTTCCTGATCTATAATGAAAAGCAGGATCTGGTCAGGGAAATTGTAAATAAAGATGAAAGGCCGGAAAACAAAACTTTTAAGAATATTCTATCCCGTCTCTTTTATGTTAAAGAGGGAATAACCATACCTGAAGAATTGCGCTGGGACGGCCGCTCCTCTTCAGGTAGTGTAGTTGCTGACGGCACCTACACCTATCTGGTTGAAGCCTGGGACGACAATGGTAATACCGGTCGCAGCCCCGAAGGAACAGTTGTTGTTGATAATACGGCGCCCCTGGTTACGGTAGAGGCTCCCTACGTTATCTTTTCGCCCAATGCGGATGGCAACAAGGATGTGCTGCCGGTTATGCAGCAGGGTTCGGAGGAAGATCTCTGGCAGGGATCCTTGCGGGATGTTAACGGTGAAGAGGTGGCCCTGCTTGTCTGGGAGTCACAGGCGCCTGCAAATTTTGACTGGGACGGCAGGAACAAGGAGGAAATCCTTTCCCCCGACGGTGTGTACACCTACCGGGTTATAGCCACCGACCGCGCCGGAAACAGCGGTTCTGCGCAGATCGATAATATTATCATCAATACCGAGGCCACACCCATTAATCTGAATATTGATAAATCATTTTTCTCTCCCAACAGCGACGGAATTAAGGACAGCTTAATTTTAAGACTGGATGTACCTGTAACATCGGGTATCGAGAAGTGGAGCCTCACTATTATAGATGAAAAGCAGGAGATCAGTCGTACCTTCAGCGGCACCGGAGATATTACAGGACTTATCGAGTTTGACGGCAGGGGTGAGAACAAGAATTTACTTGCCGAAGGGGGCTACCGCAGCAGGCTGGATGTGCTTTATGAAAATGGCAATAATCCTCAAGCCGAATCACCCCTCTTTACTCTGGACCTGACGCCGCCGGCAGCCGCGGTGAGCTCGAATTTAACTATTTTTTCACCGGACGGCGACGGCAGCAAAGATGAGGTGCTGCTCTATCAGGAAACCTCTGAGGAAGAGCTGTGGCAGGGAACTATTGCCGATGATAAAGGCAAGGCTGTAAGAGTTTTTTCCTGGCGGGGCAGGGCGGATGACCAGCTGGTGTGGGCAGGACGCGGCGACAACGGCATGCTGCTTGAAGATGGTAAATACTCTTACCTTCTTGAGTCAGTAGACCGTGCCGGCAATAAGGGCAGTTCCAGAAAGATCTTTGTGGATTTGAATACTGAGAAGACCGAAGTTTTTATTACTACGGATGGGATCTATTTTTCACCCAATTCCGATGGGGTAAAAGACAGGCTGAAGCTGATTCCCACCCTTAAGGTTTTAACGGGAGTCGAACGCTTTGATTTGCGGATAATGGACAAGGGCGGTCAACTGGTAAAGAATTTCAGCGGCCAGAACCGGGCGCCGGAAACCTACTCCTGGGATGGCTTGAGTAACGAGGGAAAGCGTCTGCCTGACGGCGAGTATCAGGCTGAGCTGATACTGGATTACAAGAAGGGAGACCATCACCAGGTACGCACTGCACCATTTATTATTGACACCAGGGCGCCTACAGCGGAACTCTCGGCAGAGTACACCCTCTTTTCGCCGGATGGTGATGAACTGCGTGACCGGGTGCCCATAAGCCAGAAATCAAGTAGGGAGGATCTCTGGGAAGGAGAGATTTCTGACAGCAGCGGCGAGGTGGTGAAGTCCATCTTCTGGAAAGGAAATGCAGCTGGTTTCAGCTGGGACGGCGTAGATGAAAACGGCAACCGTATTCCGGATGGTTTGTATACCTATACTCTGCGCTCAACCGACCGGGCAGGCAACAGTGTTGCTGCAGTAATCAAAGGAATAGAGATCGATACACGCAGAACATCGCTCTTTCTGACAGCTTCTGAAAGCGGGTTGTCTCCGAATGGCGATGGTTTCAAAGAGGATATTGCCTTTCGCAGTTATGTGGGGTTAACCGAGGGTATCAGATCCTGGCGTCTAGATTTAATCCATAAGACCCTTGGGGTACAGAAGAGTTTCGCAGGCACCGGCCAGGTACCGAAATCCATTCAGTGGCAGGGCCGGGGTGATAACAAACCGGCTCCTGATGGTATCTACCGCGCTGTTCTGCAGCTGGATTATTACAAGGGCAACCGGCCCGAGGCAAAGACAGCCTTCTTTGTTCTGGATGTAACCCCGCCCAGGATCGATCTTAAAATCAGACCCCAACCCTTTTCTCCGGATAATGACGGTGTGGATGATGAATTACTGATCAACTTGAAGGTAGAGGATATAAGCCCCATTGCGGAGTGGCGCCTTGATATTGACGACCCCATGGGTAATCTTTTTTCCGGTTATTCCGGACGGGGCCTGCCGAGTGACCGGATTGTCTGGAATGGGCTTTCAGATAACGGGGAGCTGGTACAGGCGGCCGAGGATTATCCCCTCTCCCTGGAGATAACTGATAACCTGGGCAATAGGGTACAGTTGTATAAGCTGATACCGGTGGATGTGCTGGTAATCCGTGACGGTGATAAACTCAAAATTCGTATTGCCAGTATAACCTTTCCCGCCAACTCACCGGATTTGAGCGCGGTAAAGGATCAGGAAAAAGTAGCAAGAAACAACAGGACCCTGAAACGGTTAGCGGAGATTTTCAAGAAATACAGTACCTACGACATTCGTATTGAGGGCCATGCCAATAATCTTTCCTGGGCGAATCCTGCTAAAGCGAAAATCGAGGAGGAGGAGGAACTTATACCTCTTTCAACTAAACGGGCTGAGGCGGTAAAAGAGGCGCTGGTGGCTCATAGTCTGGACAGCGGCAGGATAACCACCGTGGGTCTGGGCGGAACAAGCCCCGTTGTCCCCTTCAGTGATGAAATAAACCGTTGGAAGAACCGCAGGGTGGAGTTTATACTTATAAAGGAACAATGAGGAGTATACTTACCTTTCTACTGCTCCTGCTCTTTTTAGCTGCAGGAGCAGGGGGCGCTCTTTTTTATCTGAACTCAGCCACGGACTCGGTGAAAGAGCAGAGCTTTATTTTCAGGGTGGAAAAGGGCGAGAGTCTTTCAATGATTGCCGCCCGCCTGCAGAGGAATGACCTGCTGCGCTCAGCTCTTTTGCTTAAGCTTTTCAGCCGTTTCAGGAAAACGGAGAGCGCCTTTAAAAGCGGCACTTTCCAGATCCCGGCTACTACTACTACTGTGGATATTCACGATCTGCTGGTGGCCGGCAACCAGGATCAGGTGCGTGTTACTCTTCCGGAAGGATGGACTATAAAAAAAATTGCGAAGCGTTTAGCGGAAAAAAGGATTACCACTGCGGAAGATTTTGAATCTGCCTCACGGGAGAAGACTCTTATCGAGGCTTTTGGCATTCCGGCTGACAGCCTGGAAGGCTACCTCTTTCCCGACACCTATTATTTCCCTGAGGGTTTCCCCGCTTCAGTGATAGTGGAACAGATGGTGGAGAATTTTTTTCGCCATCTTGAAGAGATCCTTCCCGATTATGACGACTTGCCTGAAAAAAAACTTCATGAACGAATTATAATGGCCTCGATAATTGAGCGTGAGTACAGAATAGCTGAAGAAGCGCCGTTAATCGCCTCTGTTTTTTACAATCGTTTGAATTACAATATCGGACTTGAATCCTGCGCCACCCTTGAATATATTATAACTGAAATCGAGGAGAAACCGCACCCGGGATATATAACGAATGAAGATAAGCAAATAGATTCAGCTTATAATACCTATAAATGGGCAGGACTGCCGCCCGGTCCAATTTCCAATCCTGGAGTGGTAGCCCTGAAAGCATCATTTGAGCCGGCGAAAAGTGATTACTTGTATTTTGTGCTCAAAGATCCGGAAAAGGGCCGGCATTTTTTTTCCAGTGAACTTGAGGAGCATAATACAGCCAAGTACTTTTATCTCAAGCAATGAAAATACCCGATAGTATTATTGACGATATAGCTCAACGCCTTGATATCGCTGAGGTTGTTGGTGATTATGTGACACTTAAACCAAAGGGAGGCCGTTATTGGGGGCTCTGTCCCTTTCACCAGGAGAAAACTCCTTCATTTACTGTTACCTCGGATAAAGGGGTTTATTACTGTTTCGGATGCCACCAGGGGGGTAGTATCTATAGTTTTGTTATGGAAATGGAGAAGCTTACCTTTGTGGAGGCGGTCCGTTTTCTGGCCAAAAGGGCTGGAGTAGAGATTTCCTGGGAGGAAAAAACAGATCATTCGGACAAGAGGAGCGCCTTCCTGGAGCTTTACCAGCGGGTTGCCGGAAGTCTGCACCATATTCTAATGAACCGGGAGATCGCTGAATGCGCCCGGAATTATCTGCAGGCGCGCGGTTTCAATCAGGACACACTGACTTTTTTTCAGGTGGGTTATGCCCCGGCCCAGAGAAACTGGTTTTACTGGTTTTTGCGGAAGAAAAACTATTCAGAGGATTTTCTAAAAGCTTCAGGGCTGTTTTCCCATCGTGACGGCAGGGTAAACCCCTATTTTCGGGACCGGATAATTTTTCCTATTGTCAATACCCGGGGAGAGGTAATTGCCTTTGGCGGACGCACTCTCGGCAACCTTCCGCCCAAGTATCTTAATTCGCCGGAGACCCCTTTTTTCCGCAAGGGTGCTAATTTATTCGGCCTGAATCAGGCCATAAAGTCAATTCGCGAAGAGAAGAATTTTATACTGGTCGAGGGATATCTGGATGTGCTCGCTTTGAAACAGTGCGGTATAGACAACGCAGTGGCTCCCCTGGGCACCTCGCTTACCCAGGGGCAGGTGAAGTTGTTGAAGCGATACAGTGAAAAGGGCGTGCTTCTTTTTGATAGTGATGAAGCGGGTTTAAGAGCCTCCCGCAAGGCAATAAACCTTTTTGAAAGCTCTGATGTACAGATCAGGGTGGTGGAGTTGTCAGAGGGGAGTGATCCGGCGGATATTATGCAAAAAGAAGGCTGCGAAGCATTGAAAAAAAAAGTAAAATATCCTATAAGTAGTTTTCAGTTTCTAATGAATAAAGCGCTCTCGCTTTATGACATTCAGACTCCTGATGGGAAAGAGGCAATTTTAAAGAATTTGACACCATATATCTCCAGTCTCGGTTCACAGGTTAAGCAGGAGACTTCGCTGCGCCTGCTTGGGGAAAATCTACAGGTTGACTTTGAATCGGTAAAGAGCGATTTTTATAAATACCGGAACAAGGAAAGAACCGGAGATCCGACAATAAAACTGCAAAATGCGAACCGGAAAATTACCGGCGATCTATTCCTTATGCTGGCTGTGGCTGCCAACCGGGAGTATTTCCCGGAAGTAAGAAAAAGGCTCTTTCCGGAAGATCTGGAAGATCCCCGGGCACGTGAGATATACATCGCTTTAGAGGATTGTTTTCGGGAAGAAGAAAATACGAACGACGCTTTGCTGGTACGATTTGGAGACAAGGAATTAGAGAATCTGATACTGGAGAAGATATCAACAGAGGAATTCAATATAAATCCTGAAATCCTGATCGGTGACGGCATAAAACAGATCAGGCGGCGGCGCCTTGAAAAGAGAGGAAAGCAGCTTTCTGTCCTTTTGGTGCAGGGAGGCGGTAAGGATGACCGAAGAGAGAAGGATCTCTTGTCTGAGAAAGAATATATCGATAAAGAATTGGAAAATTTGAAGGTGATGGTGAATGTCCGATCTACAGAATGAGCCTGCAATAATCAAACTGATTGAGTTTGCCAAGGGTAAAAAGAGTATTACCTATGATGAGGTCAATGATTTTTTACCTGACAGTATCGTTAATTCAGATAGAATTGATGAAGTTATCGGCATACTGGAAAGGCATAACGTCAAGCTCGAAGAAGAAGATATCGATCTCGAGATTGAAGAAGAAAAACCGGCCAGGAGTGAGAGAAAGCTGGTTTATGGTGAAAAAGAAAGCTCCGTGGATGATCCGATACGACTCTATTTAAGGGAAATCGGCAGGGAGAAGCTGCTCACAGCAGAGCAGGAAGTGATTCTGTCCAAGAGAATGGAAGATGGTGAAAACATAATTACCAGGGTTATTAAGACTTCCGGGATTTTGCTGCCGGAGGTATTTAAGCTGGGGGTTCGCATAAATGCCAGGGTTGATCCTCGGGAATTAGAGCTCTCAAAAAAAGAGATTTCCGAATACCTGGCAGAAAAGCGCAGGCTCATACAATACTATCGGGAA
>DRHE01000222.1 GCA_011049745.1 Spirochaetales bacterium
AGTAAAAGAGGTTACATGAATATCAGGCTGAATGGACAGGATGTTGAGGCTCACCAGGAACAGACAATTCTTCAGCTGGCCGAAGAGCACGGCATCAAGATCCCTACCCTCTGCTACAATTCCGCTTTAGAGCCCTACGGCGGCTGCCGGCTCTGCGTTGTAGAGGCCAACCTCGGCAGAAGGAAAAAACTCGTCACCTCCTGCAACTACGAGGTCTGGGATGGCCTCGAGATCGAGACCGACTCGGAACGGGTCCATAAGAGCAGAAAGCTGACCGTGGAACTGCTCCTGTCCCGCTGTCCGGAGGTGGAAATTCTTCAGAGCCTGGCCCGGGAGTACGGTATAGGAGTGCCGCGCTTTCCTTTAGAAAAGGATGACTGCATCCTCTGCGGGCTCTGCGTGCGCATTTGCCGTGAACGGATGGGTGTAGGAGTAGCGGACTTCGTAGGAAGGGGCGCTGATATAAAGGTGGACACACCTTACCACCGGGGCAGTGATGTCTGCATTTCCTGCGGCGCCTGCGAGTTTGTCTGCCCCACCAATTCAATACGCCTCAAAACAGTATACGAAAGGCCGCCCTCTGAACAGCTATCAGAATTTGAGATGGGCTTGAAGAACCGTCCTACCATCTATATTCCCTTCCCCCAGGCCCTGCCCAACGTACCGGTCATCGACCGTACCAACTGTGTTCACTTCAATCTAGATACCTGCTCCATCTGCCAGCAGGCCTGTCCGACGGATGCCATCGATTACACGCAGGAAGACAAGATTGTAGAGATCGAGACCGGGGCCGTGATCCTTTCTCCCGGATTCTGCCTCTACGATGCCGCGCAGAAACCGGAGTTCGGTTTTACCACCTTCCCCAATGTGGTAAACAGCCTCCAGTTCGAGCGTATACTCTCGGCCAGCGGACCCTATCTAGGCCAGGTCGTTCGCCCCTCTGATTTGAGTAAGCCGAAGCGAATAGCTTTTATCCAGTGTGTCGGCTCCAGGGACAGCGAGAATGATTTCTGCTCTTCCGTGTGCTGCATGTACGCCATAAAAGAAGCCATTATGACCAAGGAGCATGAAGAGGATATAATTTGCGATATTTTCTACATGGACATCCGGGCACACGGCAAGGGCTTTGACGCCTACTACGACAGGGCCAAAGATCTCGGAATAGAGTTCAGCCGCTGCCGCCCCTCTAAGATAGAAGAAATCCAAGGCACAAAAAGCCTGCGTATTGGTTATGTGGATGAAAGCAATCGATACAACACAAAAGAGTTCGACCTGGTCGTGCTTTCAGCAGGCCTGCAGCCGCCGCGCGAGGCGGATCAATTAGCTGCTAAATTCGGCATCTCTCTGAATGAAAATGGTTTTGCAGTAACCAGGCCCTTTGATTCAGTTTCATCGACCCGGCACGGGGTCTACGTTTGCGGCCCATTTTCAGAGCCAAAGGATATACCGGAAACTGTTATGCAAGCCTCGAGCGCAGCGGCCCGGGCTATGGTTCAGCTCGCCGAGGCAAGGGGAACTGAGATTGTTGAGCATGAACTGCCCCCGGAAAAAAATATTGCGGGTGAGCCCCCGCGCATCGGCGTGTTTATCTGCCACTGCGGCAGGAATATCGGTGGTTTTGTTGATGTTCCCGGTGTTGCTGAATATGCAAAAACGCTTCCTCATGTTGTCTATTCAACTGATAATCTGTACACCTGCTCTTCAGACACACAACTGATCATCAAAGAGCGTATTGAAGAATACAATCTCAATCGAGTTGTCGTTGCATCCTGCTCTCCCCGGACCCATGAACCCCTCTTTCAGCAGACCATACGTGAAGCGGGCCTGAATCCGCACCTCTTCGAAATGGCCAATATCCGCGACCAGTGCTCATGGGTACACATGCATGAGCACGAGGCGGCTACTGAAAAATCAAAAGACCTGTTGCGCATGGCGGTAACTAAAGTCGCCCTGGCAGTCCCCTTAAAATCAATTTCTCTGCCCGTTACGCAGAAAGCATTGATTGTGGGCGGCGGGCTTGCCGGGCTCACCAGCGCCCTGGCTATTGCAGAGCAGGGTTTTGAGGTTTTTCTCATTGAAAAAACAGGCAGCCTCGGAGGTATAGCCTGCAAAATAGATCAAACACTTTCAGGCTACGATGTCAATAGATACCTCAGCGATCTCATAGATAATGTTCGCAGCAACAAACTCATTAATCTCCATACCGGGACTGAAATAATAAATGTCGGCGGCTTTGTGGGCAACTTCATTTCCACGGTCAGGAAACAGGGCAATGGACAGGGGCCTGAAGAGTTTGAAATCGAGCACGGCGTGGCAATTGTTGCAACAGGCGCTTCAGAGAGCAAACCCTCCGAGTACCTGTACGGGAAAAACTCCTGTGTAAAAACCCTTTTAGAGCTGGATGAGCTTATTTCAGCGGCTGATTTTAAAGTTCCGGATAGTGTTGTCATAATACAGTGCGTGGGCTCACGGGAGCCCGATCATCCGTACTGCAGCCGTGTGTGCTGCCAGGGAGCTATCAAGAACGCTATCCGCATGAAAGTGGCAAAGCCCGATGCCAATATCTTCATTCTTTACCGGGATATTCGTACCTATGGCTTTAGGGAGAAGTATTACAGCGAGGCCAGGGAATTGGGCATTATCTTTGTCAGGTATGACCTGGACGCAAAACCTGAAGTAACTGAAGAAATGGGGGAAATCAAGGTCAGGGTTTATGACCCTGTTTTAGAAGCAGAGCTGGAAATTCCCACTGATTTGATTGTGCTCAGCTCGAGAATCGATCCCAACAAAGATAATGAAACCCTTTCCCAGTTTTTCAAAGTCCCTCTGAGCAGCGATAACTTTTTCCTCGAAGCCCATGTAAAGCTCAAACCCGTTGAGTTTGCCACTGACGGAGTCTATTTATGCGGGCTTGCCCATTACCCCAAGGACATGGAAGAGACCATATCCCAGGCTATGGCAGCGGTCGCAAGGGCTCTAACTGTATTGAGCCTGGAGTCCCTGGAAGCTGCGGGCAAGATATGCTACGTGAACGAAGCCCGGTGCAGCGGCTGCAGTGCCTGTGTAACGGTTTGTGCCTATAATGCCATAACAATAGATGAAGCACGGGCTGTTGCCGTGATAAATGAAGCTATGTGTAAAGGATGCGGGGCCTGTGCGGCTACCTGCCGGGGCTCGGCAATCATGCTGCACGGCTTCGAAGATCAGCAGATCCTCAAAATGCTGAAGGTTATATAGAACAGGGAATAAAAAGGCGATTATTTTATTTATGGAAAAAACGAGCAACTGGGAACCAAAAATAGTGGCATTTCTCTGCAACTGGTGCTCCTATGCGGGAGCTGACCTGGCAGGGGTAAGCCGCCTGCAGTACGGTACCAATATCAGGATTATAAGGGTCCCCTGTTCGGGACGGATCAACCCCCTATATATAGTGCGGGCTCTTCAGAACGGAGCAGATGGTGTGCTGGTATCCGGCTGTCATCCGGGGGACTGCCATTACATAAGCGGCAATCTCGTAGCAAAGAGAAAGTTTGCCTTAATAAAGCGCCTCCTGACCTACATAGGCATTGAGCCGGAGAGAGCACAGTTCTCCTGGATATCTGCATCTGAGGGAAACCGCTTTGCAGCGTTAATGAATAAAGTGATAGCCGATATCAAGAGAATAGGTCCATCCAAAAAACTTGTAAAAGACGTTTATTAATTATGAAAAATATCGAGAAAAAGATAAGGGATATAGCAAAGGAGCTTTTTGAAAAGGAGAAAATTGAGCTCTTTATCGGCTACGAAGCGGCTACGCTTCCCCTTAAGAGCAGACCCTTTTTCATTCAGTCTAAAGAAGGCGCCGCGAACAGCGCGGAGAGCCCTGTGACCAATCTGGTGTGGAATTCCTTCTGCTCGAATAACCTGGCTGTGTTCCTGCCCAAGTTATTTGAAACCGATCCCCGGAGCAGGCGGAAAGATCCCAGCCTCAAACCCAAAATCGGTATTGTCGCCAAAGGCTGCGATCTCCGTTCAATCACTACACTTATTAAAGAAAAGCAGGTTTCAAGAGAGAATGTTTTTCTAATCGGCGTACCCTGCACAGGCATGATCGATAAGGGCAAGGTTGAAGCGCTGTTCAGCGGTGATGAGATTATCAGCGCTGATGAAAGGGATGGTGTTTTAAGTGTAAACACACGGAAAGGGGTGAACCGGGAGATTAAGCGGGAAGATGTCTTGCAAGAATGCTGCAGAGCATGCTGCTTCCCCCTGCCTCCTCCTGAAAGCACGGATATTCTGATAGAAGGAAAGGCAAGAGAGCCGGGGCACGGCGAGTATGCCGAAGTGCAGGAATTTGAATCCAGGACTCCCGGGGAACGCTGGGACTATTTCAAGCAGGAAATGTCGAAGTGCATTCGCTGTAATGCCTGCAGGCAGGCCTGCCCTACCTGCTGGTGCAAGGAATGCTTTGCCGACCAGGATGACCTGTGCTGGATCGGGGTGAGCACTGAGCTGTCGGACACTATGATCTTTCACCTCATCCGCATATTTCACCAGGCAGGAAGATGTGTCGGCTGTGATGCCTGTTACAGGGCCTGCCCCATGGGAGTGGACTTAAGGACATTCACCAGGAAAATCGTAAAAGATGTGGACGAGCTCTTCGACTATGTCCCGGACTTCAACCTGGAAGAGATACCCCCACTCTCAACATTCAAAGAAGGGGACAGCGAAGAGTTCATCACTGAGCCTTAAATAGTAGGGATCCTGGAACCTGCTGTTTACATCCTTGAATATTTTATCGAGATAGACCAGTGCAGAGG
>DRHE01000223.1 GCA_011049745.1 Spirochaetales bacterium
ATGTTTTCCGCTGCGGCAACACGGGCGCAGGATAAAGAGGCGCTGCTCAAGGCGCACATGAGAAATTTTGAGATGGCCGGTATTGAGGTAAAAATCCAGATACTGGAAGATGCTGCGGCAAGTGGTATTAAGGAACTGGGCCCTCTCTATCTTGAGACATTAGATTATGTACTATCCAATACAGCACTGATTCCCGCAGACGGAAGGCTCCGGCAAATGGTAGTCCTTGCGGCCGGCCAGATAAAAGAAAGCGGCTATGCTGCAGCGCGCTATTCCCTCTGGGACCTCTTTGAAGCAGATCAGGATAGCCTGTTCAGGGTTGGTATTCTTAACAGCCTGGGCGTAGTTGGCAAGGGAGACCCCGCCATTATCCAGGAACTGAATCGCTGGCTTGAAGCTCAGAATATATTCTACATTTCCGGTAAAAAGCCCGATTTCCAGGTGCTCAAGGCATGTATAGAAGCTTTGGTAGGGATCGGTGACACATCCTCTTTTCCGCCAATCTTTTCGGCAGTAAATATTGGCTATCCGGGCGAAATAGCAACTTTAAGCAAAAATGCACTGCTCGAAATTGAAGGTGATCTGGACCAGAATCTGAAAGGCATAATCAAAAACCAGCCTATTGCTGATAAAAAAATGGCTCTGGTCATGGCTCTGGAGCATGAAGGGCTGGAGGATGACCGCAAAGCGGAAGTTGCTGAATTTGCCATGGATATAGCTCTGCACATGGGGTTGACTGATGCCGGCCAGCGGGCTATTGCCCGGGAAATACGTTTTGAAGCGGCTAAAGCCTTAATGGAGCGTAAGTGGTCCAGGGCGACTCCTTTAGCAATTGAGCACTTCAATGCCACTCTCCTGGAGTATGAGAGGGGTGTATCCACAAAGAATTCATTCCTGGAGGCCATAGCCACCCTGGGCAGTATGGGGAGCCATGATGCAGCGGTACGCCTTACTCAATATCTGGTGCTTTTAAATTCTTACAGTGAAAAGGGTAAGAGCGGTGATGATCAGATCATCCTGGCGGTAATTGTGAATCTGGGCGGTTTGGGAGATAAGGTTGCCTTTGATGATCTGATGTATGTGGGCTATCTAAAATACTCCTCACAGATAAAGAAGGCGGCTCGCAAAAGTCTGGAGAATTTGAAATGGTAAACCGATGCGAAAGGGAAGTTTTTTCCTTTTTTTCTCCGGTGGTCTGATACTTGCTATTCAATTAGCGGCCAACAGTCAGGTAAATAAGTACCTTTTATTAATTATCGCTTCAGGATTGGCGGCTCTGGCTATAAGCATGTTGAGCTTTCAAAGGCTTAACTGGCACGCCATCTTCATTCTTGCTTTGGCTTTAGGTATGGCAGGCGCCCTGTCCCGGCTGAATACATTAACCGGGAGTTCCAACCATGGCTGGACAGGCATACCTCTATCTTCAGTAGCCTCATTTACCGGCCATTTAAGCGAAGACAGCAGGGAAAGCGCAAACGGACTGGTCTTCTACCATATCAAGTTGTCCTGGTGCAGTACTGCCGGTAGTAGTTCTACTGCGCGGGCAAATGGCAGAGCTGTAGTCATGGTTAAGGAGGGAAGGGAGCTCTTTTGGGGAGAGAGGATAAAGGTCAGCGGCTCCTTAAAAGCTCTTTCTCCGGAAAAAGCGAATATAAGCAGAGAGAACTTTTTTTCGTGGGTTGCGCCGCAGGATATTGAGGTATTGGGCTCCGGTTCATTCTCCGGGTTGCTGCACCGGCGCGGTCAGCTTCTGAAATTCTTAAACAGGAAAATAGAAGAACTGCTCTTTCCGTCTTCCGCCCTGCTCAGGGCGCTACTCCTGGGGCAGAGGCAGGAACTACCCCTTAAGTTAATGAGCAGGTTCAGGAAGAGCGGCAGTCTCCATGTTCTGGCTCTCTCCGGGCTGCATGTCGGTATTATCTATATTCTGCTCTATTATCTTTTTATCTTCCTGCCCGGCAGGAACTACAGAATAATTGCCGCTTCGATAATTGTATCGGCCTACCTTTTCCTGGTCGGGCCCAGACCCTCTTTAACCAGGGCCGTGATAATGCTCTGTACCGGGGGTATGGCTTATCTGGCAGATAGAGATTTTAACCCGTTGAATATTCTGAGCCTGGCAGCGGCCGTCATTCTTTTAATAGAACCCTTCTCTCTCTTTGAGCTTTCCTTCCAGCTTTCATTTCTCTCACTACTTGGTATTATCCTGATCGGCACTCCCCTGGCCGGTTGTGCAGCCGCATATCTTCCCGGTTTTATCCGTTTCCCCCTGGCCTATTCCGTGGGCGCCCAACTTATAACGGCACCGGTACTGCTCTATACCTTTGGTTCGGTTTATCCAATCGGTATTCCCGCAGCTTTATTATTAATACCCCTGATTTCTCTTTTCATCTGGTTTGGGATTATCTATCTTATGGTTAGCTGGATACCTCTCTATTTTGTAGGCCAGGTTTTTGCTCTTTCTCTGCACTTTATCTACCTTGTCATATCAGGTTTGACCGCTCTCTTCTCTCAGGCGCCTGCCGTTACCGGCAGCGGGCATATTTTTTTATGGCTTTTATTACCGGCAGTTGTTTTACTGATCAGGAGGTTTTTCAAAATTGAATTATGATTCACCTAGAGAAATTAAATCAATCTTAGGGGTTCTTGGCATAAGACTTAAGAAAAAGTGGGGACAAAACTTCCTGATAAACCGGGGAGCACGCCGGAAAATTATTTCACTGCTAGATCCTCAAAAAGATGATCTTGTTTGGGAAATTGGCCCTGGCCTTGGTTCCCTTACCCATGAGCTATTATCTCTAACCGGCAGATTGCTATGTTTTGAGCTGGACCGCGGTCTTTTAGCCTATCTGCAGGAAACTTTTGCTGCTAATGAAAACTTTATACTGATTCCCGGGGATGTGCTTAAGACCTGGAAGGACACTGCAGATAAGTACGGGATACCGGAGAGGGTAGTGGGCAACCTGCCTTACAGCTCGGCTTCGGCCATTATGGCGGCGTTGGTGGAAAATAACTGTCTGCCGTCCAGGATGATCTTTACCGTGCAGAAGGAGCTTGCCCAGAGAATGACTGCACCTGTGGGAAACAAGAATTATTCTTCCTTTTCCATTCTCTGTCAGTTTGCCTTTTCTATTTGCAGCCACGGCGACCTTAAGCCCGGTTCCTTTTTTCCGGTTCCGCAGGTAACCTCTACCATAATCGAACTGCAGCCTAGAAAAGATATAGCCTTGCCCAGGGACCGCCCTCTTTTCCTGGCCCTGCTTAAGAGTCTATTTGTCTCCCGCCGCAAAACCATACGCAATAACCTTTTAGCCGGGTGGGCGGCAACGCGCTTCAGGCAGGATATACTGCTCAAGGCTTTAGAGCTTTCCCATATTGATCCGGGTATACGGGGTGAAGAGCTTCCGGTAGAGGCATTTATCAGGCTGGCCGATAACCTCCAGCGCCTCGGTTGACCTTTTTTAAAGAATTTCTTTTAGTACGGCCTTAAGCGCTTCTCTGCTTGCCGGCTGCAGAGGACACATGGGCAACCGGTAAGTCTCTTTTATCCTTCCCTGCCACGCCAGGGCGGCCTTAATAGGAATGGGATTAGTCTCGATAAAGATTGCCTTAAACAGGGGAAGCAGCTGATAGTGCAATTCTCTTGCTCTATCCCAGTCTCCCTTTAAGGCGGCTCCTACAAAATCAGACATACGCCGGGGCACCAGGTTGCTGGCTACAGAGATTACCCCCTTGCCGCCAAGGGCCATAAGGGGAAAAACAAGGTTGTCATCCCCGGAAAGCACTACAAAATCATCAGGCTTTTTAGCTATTAAATCCATCATCTGGCCGATATTGCCGCTGGCTTCCTTTACCCCCACTATATTCTTGTGGACGGCAAGTTTGAGCATGGTGGAATTTTCAATGTTTTTGCCGGACCTTCCGGGTATGTTATAGACTATAATGGGCAGATCCACTGCATCCGCGATAGCGGTAAAATGGCGGTAGAATCCTTCCTGAGTGGGTTTGTTGTAGTAGGGCGCAACCTGCAGGCTGGCTGTTGCGCCAACCTCCCTGGCTCTTCCGGTAAGCTCAATGGCGGTACTGGTGCAGTTGGAACCTGATCCGGCGATCACCGGCACCCTTGCCGCGGCCTGATCGACAACAATACGGATTACCTCTCTGTCTTCTTCATGACTTAGAGTAGGACTTTCTCCGGTTGTGCCAACCGGCACCAATCCGTTTACTCCATTTTCGATCTGAAAGTCAACCAGCCGGCGCAGAGCCTGTTCATCAATCTTTTCCCCATTCTCAGTAAATGGGGTTACTATAGCAGTAAAAACTCCCTCAAACATGACTATCCTCCCTTATAATTGCTCTGCCCAGAATAGAACTGTTTCGCAAGTATATCAAGTAATATTACTGGTAATTTTATTATAATCGGTTATAATAGGGCCAGGAGGGAAAATGGTTATTTGCTACAGTGAATCTGAAAATATTAAACAGCTTTTTGAAAATGCACCTGATCTCCAGGTCAGTTTGGTCAATTCTCAGGAGAATCTGGCATCAGCTATTGTTGAAGGATCTCATCCGGTTGGTGTATTTATCCAGCTTGAGGAGTTAAACGAAAGGTGGAGTGGTTTTATCTCTTCCCTGAAAAAATGTTATCCGCTGCTGACCCTTTACCTCATTCTGCCTGAAGAGCAGATTGCTGCAGCTGAAAAGGCAGGGTACCAGGTTTTCGGGCTTAATGATGAATCCCTGCTGGATAAAGTTACCAGAGAGTTGGTTTCTGTTCATGATCAGGACAAACGAAAACATCCTCGCTTTGATTGGCCCCTAATGGGCAAATTGGATCTTCCCGGCAGACCACCAGAGAAGTTCAGAGTACGTTCCATCAGCTCCAGCGGTGCTTTCATGGAGAGTGAAGATTATTTTCCCGAAGTTGACAGCCGCGGCACGGTGGTTATTACTTTTCACGATTTTAGCCTGCTCTCCGGCTGCCGCATAACAGGTAAAAGGGCAATATCTGAGAATCTGCCCTCCGGCTTTGGGGTTGAATTTACAGACCTGACTCAGACATCAATCGAAATTATCGAGGGAATGGTGGAAGATGAGCTTTTACGCACCTTACTGGAGCCGGATAAACCTGCCCATCCCCCTTCAATCAGCGGTTAGAGAGCGCTGGAGAGTGCAGCTTACTGTTTTTGAGCCAGGACCAGGGTCACTACCGAGGTATTGACAATATCATCCACGGAACAGCCCCTGGAGAGATCGCTGACCGGTTTGGCAAATCCCTGGAGAAATGGTCCGTAGGCTTCTGCTGAGGCAAGCCTTTGCACCAGTTTGTAGCCGATATTGCCCGAGTTAAGGTCGGGAAAAACCAGTACATTTGCCTTGCCGGCCACGATTGAATCGGGAGCCTTTTTCTGTCCTATTGGAGCGATTATAGCGGCATCGAGCTGCAGCTCTCCATCCACTTTTAGTTCCGGCCGCTTTGTTTTTACAATCTCCACTGCCCTGGCAACTTTATCCACTGCAGGATGTTTAGCACTTCCCCTTGTTGAAAAGGATAGCAGGGCGGTTACCGGTTCAACGCCGAGAAAGGTACGGCAGGAATCGGATGCTGCAAGAGCGATCTCCGCCAGTTCCTCTGAATTGGGATCAGGCACGGTGGTACAGTCGGAGAAGATCAGGTAGCCCTCCACTCCCCATGAGGAATCGGGAAGATACATTACAAAGCAAGAGGAAGCAACCTTTGTGCCCGGGCTGGTCTTAATTATTGTGAGAGCTGCGCGCAACACATTTCCGGTGGCGTTTTCCGCACCCGCGACCATGGCATGGGCTACGCCCTTTCTCACCATCATGGCTCCCCAATGCAGCTTATCGCTCATCTGTTTACGAGCATGCTCAAGGGAGATACCTTTATGTTTGCGCAGATTGAAGTACTCCTGGGCAAATTCGTCACGGCGCTCAGATATCTCCGGATTCTCCAGGATAATACCTTTTAAATCGCAGCCTTCCTTTTTAGCAACCTGGCGAATCTCTTCTTCTCTGCCCAGAAGGGTTAGTGAAGAAACCAGTCCCCCTTTAACCAGTATTTCCGCTGCCTTCAAAGTGCGCGGTTCAGTGCCTTCAGGCAATACCAGCTTTCTAAGATCTTCTTTTGCTTTACTGTGCATAGTTCGGATAAAATTCATATACGGTTCCCCTTACGCTGCTATTAATTTTTTTTTGGCAGCTGATTTTATCAGAAGCTCCAAAATAGATCAAATAGAATTTTAATAATGATTTCAATAACAGGGACTATGACAGTAAAAAATATCATCTTGTTTTAGTGAAGTAGTTTTGCTAATATGAGGACTGAAGAAGGAG
>DRHE01000224.1 GCA_011049745.1 Spirochaetales bacterium
CAATGCGGAGATCAATAACATGAGCGTTGTAAAGTTCCACGGAATCGGTCATTGAGAGTAAAATATTCTAACAACTCTGAGGATGGGGTGTCAAGGTGAGCCGGCGAGGGTTGACAGGTTACCGAATTTGTCAACGATCCAGCCGCGACGACTCAAAAAGAGAAAGACAGCCTCTCTAAGCACCGCCATGCCTTTCTCACCGCTACGATCAATACACTGGGCAATGAGCATTTGTGCAAGACACTACAATCCCGGCGATTTCTTCCTTCATTTATAAGCAGAGATAACTCTGAGGGAATTTACATATCTTCAGACGCTTTGTTTCTTTTGGATGATTGTTTATTTCCATTCAGATAGCTGGAATA
Organism: Spirochaetales bacterium; assembly: GCA_011049745.1. Taxonomy (GTDB): domain Bacteria; phylum Spirochaetota; class Spirochaetia; order SZUA-6; family DRHE01; genus DRHE01. The sequence continues at coordinate 366 of DRHE01000224.1, forward strand.
TTTCCTGATAATCTGAATTGCAGAAAAAGAATATGCCAGAGGCAGGCTTATTACTATATATTCAACATCGCGATAGATATATGAACCGTAGATTGTTTCTATTCCGGCAAAAATTCCGACGATGATAAAAAAGGAAAATGTCAGGAATAATTTTTTTGTGTTTCTGCTTTCGCCACCTTTTTTGTTATAAACTGCCTTTCGATATAATTTAGCCGTAATTACGACAAGAAAGGGTAAAAAAGCAAGGGCAAGGGGTAGTGTGATCCCCCAGAATCGGGCCGTAAACCATAAAACCGGAGCCTGTAATCCAGTAATTACTGCAGCAATCCAGGTCATTATCCTGAACCATCCGGGAACCGCTTGACCTATTTCTTCAAAGATGTGCCCGGGCAGTGTCAGTTCCAGAAAAGACATACCCAAGAAAACAAGACATGCAAATAGGCTCTGCGCCCAGTCATCCACACTGATATTGACAATTACATAGGAAAAAAGGGCAGCGACAATTATCAGGTAACTATCTATATGCCAGGAAGAATTTCATAAATTCGGCCAGCAGTTTTGTGTGATGGTTTATGTACCGCGTAACAAGGATTACCCCTGCAATAACCCCCAGAAGAAGAGAAATCAGATTAATTAGAACTGCAACATGCTGCATACAAGCGAATTATACTTCAATGAATACCTTCTGTCTTGCATGAGTTTAGGCTGTGGTTTTTGTTATTGTGCCAGATAGGGTACTCCCATATGGGATAAAAGGTTTCTCACCGACAGGCAAATGCAACTTCTATAGGATGTGAGTGAATCTTTCTTTTCAGGAGGAGGCTCAAGTGATGATATTTAGAGAAGCACAGTCGCCTGTTTTAGATGGAAAAAAAGAATATCGCCCTTCCTCTCAGTGACAAGCTCTCTGCCAAGCCGGTCAAGGCCTGTCAGTAATTCTTTAAGCTGCTGTGCAGAAATACTCCTGAATGGCTGGAGTGAATTCTCCTGCGGCAGGGTCAAGGCAATATTGCCGAAGAGCTCACCGTCAGCCTTAAGAACTCTGTTTACCTGCCTTATTGTTTTTTCCAGGTTTATAAAAACATTAAAGCTGAAAAAAGCCAGACATAAATCGGCGCTATTATCGGGTAACGGCAGGTGTTCAACATCGATTCGCCATAAAGAGGTATTTGAATCATCTTCAAAGAGAGAATGGCTCTGTTTCAGCATTTCAGAAGATATATCCAGGCCCAGATAATGGGAATCACCCGGAATGAAAGAGCCTACCGGAAAGGAAGTTCCGCACCCCAGATCCACAATCAGTTTCTTCCGCGCTTCGATCACCACTCTCTCAATTAATTCAGAATATTCCCGCCAGGGACATTTCAGCTCTTCAACCATTGTTACAATCATACTGTCATAATTGGCAGAGGAATTATCAAAATAATCACAGATACCCGTCAGTTCTTTAGCAAGAGAAAGGGGGGTAAGAAAATCGATGACACCTGAATTACGGGGATAGATTATACCGCAGCCGGAGCAGTTGAGGGTTTCACCATTTCGCCGCAACTTCTCTCTACAGCGTGGACATTCGGGCCGCAACAGTTGCATAATACCGGTTATTATGCTTATTATTCCCAGACCTGTCAATTTGCATAAGGAGCTAGATTGTGCAGCTGCAGACTGTTTTATACTCGATACTGCTCTCCCTTTTGCCTATCTCGGAGTTAAGAGGAGCAATCCCTTATGCACTCTCACAGGGGATGCCCATAGTATCGGCCTATCTAATCTGCGTAGGGACTAACATTCTGGTTGGACCGCTGGTATTCCTCTTTCTCTCAACCCTGCACCGGATTTTGTATTTCTTACACTTCTATCGGATTGTTTTTGACAAAATAGTAAAACGCTCCAGAAAACGGATAGAGGAAAAGATCGACCGTTTTGGCTATTGGGGCCTGGTTATCTTTGTTGCCATTCCCCTACCCATTACCGGGGCGTACACCGGGGCTTTAGGCGCCTGGGTTTTAGCCATGAAAAAGCGAAAATCCTTTGCCGCCATAGCTGCCGGGGTCATCATCGCCGGATTTATTGTTACCCTGGTTTCAGTCCTGGGCATAAAAGCGCTAAATATCTTTCTGAAGTAAACGGATAATAAATGACAGATGATTTTCCCACTGCTCCTGGTATTTTAGTCTAAGCTTTTACACTCTTTATTTCCTATTTCTCAGCACCGCCTGTGCGGCAGCAAGACGGGCAATTGGGACCCGGTAGGGAGAACAGGATACATAATTCATTCCCACACGATAGCAAAAATCTATTGATGAAGGTTCTCCCCCATGTTCTCCGCAGATACCTATCTTTAGATCTGGTTTGACTGATCTCCCCTTGGAGATACCCATGTCAACCAGTTGGCCGACTCCTTCCTGATCAAGCGCCTGGAAGGGATCATTCTCTAATACTCCTTTTTCAATATACTCCGGCAGGAATACACCGGCATCATCCCTGGAATAGCCAAAGGTCATCTGCGTCAGATCATTGGTGCCAAAAGAGAAAAAGTCGGCAACTTCTGCTACTTTATCAGCGGTAAGTGCGGCACGCGGTATTTCAATCATAGTGCCTATCCAATACTTAACCTTAATCTTCTTTTTAGCAAATACTTCTTTTATTACAACTTCAGCATTTTCTCTTAGGCGCCTGAGTTCTTCTGCAGTACCGATAAGCGGTATCATGATCTCCGGATAAACCTTCACCTTTTTCTTAGCCACATCACAGGCTGCCTCCATAATTGCCTGCACCTGCATATCATATATTTCCGGATAGGTTATACCCAACCGGCAGCCACGGTGTCCCAGCATGGGATTGAGCTCATGCAGAGAGTCTATCTTAGCTTTAAGCTTTTTCACCGGGACCCCGGACTTTGCTGCAAAGGCCTTTATCTCTGCATCGGTTTTTGGCACAAACTCATGGAGCGGCGGATCGAGAAGCCTGATTGTAACTGGAAGGCCATCCATGGCTTTAAATATTCCGGCGAAGTCCTTTCTCTGCAGGGGCAGAAGTCTCTTTACTACCTTTTTGCGGCTTTCCAGATCTTCAGCTATAATCATTTCCTGGAAAATCTCTAATTTACCCTCATCAAAAAACATATGCTCCGTACGGGTTAGGCCTATGCCCTGGGCACCGAAGTCCCGCGCCAATTTCGCATCTTTAGGAAGATCAGCATTTGTTCTAACCCGAAATCCCTTCTCTTTAATGTTTTTCCTTACTGCAGACATACGGATCTCATCGGCCCAGGAAAGATATTTGGCAAAATCACCGCTGATTTTGGGCTTAATTAGCTTGAACTCACCGGCAAATACTTCACCGGTCGAACCATCGATACTTATCCAGTCACCCTCTTTAAAAGTGCTTTCCTTAATTGTTGCCGGTATACGAACACCCCAGACTTTGGGTACCCTGAAGCGTAAGCACCCGGAAATCTACAATGAACTTGATAGCATGCGCCTTCGTTTAGAAAAACATTACAGAGAAATGCAGGATTTGGAGTTTACCATTCAGGAAGG
>DRHE01000225.1 GCA_011049745.1 Spirochaetales bacterium
AGCAAAGGGATATCAGAAGACATTATTTTACCATTATGTATTGATAGAATGTTGAGCTAAAATTGTCCTCCAGTTTTTCAGGATCCATAATATAGCTCTGCAGGTCCAACTGAAGCGATTGACCGGCCAGATAGCGGTAATAATCCTGCATGGAAAAGGGCTGATCTTCAGGCGCTGTTTTTTCATCCTGTAGCTTGAGCACTAAGACCATATCGTCCAGGGGTACGGGATCGGATATTTCATTCTCTTTCAGAGAGAATGCGGTGAGAAAAAATTCCCTGCTGGAGCTTGCGGAAGCAAGACTGACCTGGTTGTCTCTGACCCTGATGGAGTTTATTTCAAAGACGTTCTGGTAGTTCAGGGGGAAAAACTCAGTTGTATAGGGTGTCAGCCCGGTTTCGCCGCAGGCGGTGAAAAAATCGCTTTCCCTGGCTGTATTGGTAAACTCCTCAGCCCTGGCCAGGAAATAATCCTCAACCATGCCTCTTTCATAACGCATCAGGTAATCATCAACTACCTGAATAGATTCCCGGCTCTCCATATCCATGGAAACTTGCGGATTATCACAGCGGTAAATGACCCAGCCGAAACGGTTTTCCAGTACTTCACTGATCTGTGCTTCGGCGAGTTCAAAGATGGAGTCCACCGGCGCCCTTCCTTCAAAATCCCTTTCCAGATCATAATAGTAACGCCAGCCCATGTTGCCGCCTTTTTCGGCGTAACTGTCTTTGGAATGGGCTCTGGCCAACTCTTCGAAACTACTGGTTCTGTCATTCAATTTCTTTTTTATTTCCTCCGCTTCTGAGCGGCTGTTTTTAATGAGAATACTGCTTAATTTGATCTTGCTGAATATTTCACGGTTTTCTCCGGCAAAAGCAGCGACCTGCTCCTGCGGGTAATCGGAGTATTGATACCTGACAAAATAGAAGCTGCGCTGGTTTTCAGTTATTTTTGCCACAAAATCAGCCTCCCGGTTGCTGAGCTGCTGGGAAGCAATAATGTCCTGCAGGTACTGTTCGTGGAGTATCTGTTCACGGAAAAATTTGCGGTTGGAAGAACGATCGGCATTGGAAGTATTCTGGTAGCGCTCTTCACTGAAAACGCCGTCAACAGTATAGGGTCCTGCCGTAATCAGGGTTTTATCCAGCCGGTCTTCAGATACCCAGCTTTTATTCTTTTCCGCTTCATAAAGAAAAGCGGTATGTAAAACCGTCTGGTCAAAGGCGCCTCGCCAGACTCTATAGGCCTGGATTTCTATATTCTGATCGCTATCCTGCTGGCGGAGCTGCTCGGCCAGCAGGTCTTTCTGCCGCGAGAGAAAGTTGCCCGGAATAAACTCAATCGGTTTGCCCATGTATGAGCCGAATACAATAGCGCTCCTGCCTGCTAAACGGCTCAAAGCCGGGCCGCCTATAAAAGTCACCAGGATAACGACCAGGATACTTACACTGAATATATAGAGAAAGGGGTGGCTCTGCCGTTTTTTCTCAATATCTTTTTGCCCTGTTTCGCCTCTTTTACCGTGTGCCCGTTTTGTTTGTCGTGATGGCATTATCTTCCCTTATTATTGAAAATTGGCCTAGACAATAGCATTAACTAAAGGATAATGTCAATTACGGTGGGAATTGATTTAGCATGGTTACTTGTGAGTAATGAGATTGTCAAGCAGTTTACAACAGGGCAATCTCTGGTTAGAATAGAAGACAAATGGATAGGGATGATACAGGCGTAAAGCACCGGCTGAAGCGTAAAGACCTGGTAAAGTGCATATTCATTATCTTCTCCGGTGAATATGATAAAAGTGACGTTGAGACAATCTGGGATATCGAGATACCGGTTGAAAAGCTTAGAATCCACCTGAAGGAGAAGTATGGGGTCGATTACACGAGCAACTCTTATATATATTCTCAATTGAAGCACTATGAAGAGGAAATCGGCCTTACCCTGTTCAGGTTTGAGAAGCGTAAAGGTAATGAACAGAATATAATAGTCTTTTTAAACAATAAGATGAGTGCCTTCTACCAGCACCATCACCTATATGCAACCCATAAAATCAAGATTGCCAATGGTGTCTACGGGATGATCCAGAATTTCAAAGTCGAAGCTGGAATCACCAGGCCGGTTAACATTCTCCTGGGCTCAGGAACTATTCCCTATCATATCGCCATTATCCTGAGGGACAAATCTTCGGAGGAAAACAGGTATTCAATCTATACGCACAACCTGGGAATTATAGAGGAGCTGCATGGTCCCGGTGTCAATCACAAATATTTTGACCTGCATATTCCGGCAGGAAAGATTAATTACTGGATTAATGCCATTATCGGAAAGGATAACAACCTCTATAAATCCATAGACTTTGATTTTATCGTACAATCCACCAAATACATTTACGAAGGCGAGGTTTATGTCGATGACCAGGAAGAAAAAGAGCGGAAAGGGATCATACTAAAGGAATGTAAAGGGGTAAAGATCCTCACCCTTATTAAAGATGAGCTTATCGATCATCCCTTAAAGGACCTGTCTCCTTTCGGCGCAATAACGGATTATGATTATCTGGTGGTTCCCAGGATGAGCTCTAATGTCAAAAAAAAGCGGAAATACGATCTGATGTTTGAGCGGTATCAGGATCTGCTTGCTCCCGAAATAGTCAGTTGGAACTTTATCATATATAAAGTGATTTAGAAGACTTCAAAAAGTTCAAGCTTATCAGGCCTCTAAATATCTTTTCCAGGAATCCGGGGTATCGCTGCTGATTCGATCGGGCTGCATCTTTAAAATTGGGCTGAATATTTTGCCGTTGTTTTTTTCGGTGATATTAAGTGTCCAGGCGCATACCTCTGTTCCCCTGCTGTGCAGAAACTCGATCCAGTCGAAACCATCGACGGCTGATTTTTCCAGGAGTTCATATCTCAGATACCAGACATCAGCACCCTGGTCCTGTGACCATAGTGAAGCGGCCCTTGCGGCCAGGTATTCATAAGAGCTCTGCCAATTATAAGATGCAATCGGGTGATCGTCCCGATAGGTGAAGCGGTTCTGCCGAAAGGGAGGATATGGATTTGCCTCTGATCTTCCGACATCAATAAAAAACTGGGGATCGAAACCAAGTTTAACCTCTCTGTCCAATTCATGTAATCTTCTGATAGCCCAATCAGCACAACTGCTTATCCTTACTTTCTTTTTTTCAGGAGTTATTATGCGTAGCAGGTTTTTAAGGATTTCATCGGTGAAAGGAACTGAGACATGAGTTTTCAGGTCGAGTTGAAGTTCTTTGACTAAAAGCTCATTATTGAGCAGCTCAATCAATTGGGATAGATGAGCAACCCTGGTTTTCCCGTTTCCCTCTTTATTCAGGTACCATAAATTCTGCCGATCATCCCGTGTTAAAAGGAATACCGCTCCGGTGCGGTTAGTCGTGTCATCAAGTTTTTCATTATGGAACAGCAGAAAATCCCCATAGGAGAGGGGTGAGATATCATATTCTATATAGTAGAGCCCTTTTTCAACGCATTCCCGCAATCCTGCAAGTGTGTTGGGTGGAGAAGAGAGTTGTGTTCTTGCAGCATGTGAAACGATCCGCATTTTCCCCCCGGAATGGACAGTACTATAATTCCAAATCATTTTAGAGGTCAATTTCTATTTTCTCCCGGTTATTAACAGAGAATCTACTGTCAGGCGAGTCATGTAAATCTTATTAAAACTGCGTGTGATTCCTTCTACACCTAATAGGCAAATCCTGCCTAATAATGAGATACAAATTAACAATTTCAATTTGACGGAAAAAAATCGTTAGTATAGAGTTTTAAAAACCTGAGAAAACATTAAGGAGGAAGACCATGAAAAAATGGCTATTTTTAGCAGGATTACTGATCATTACCGGTGTTATTTTTGCCGGGGGTCAGAAGGAGGTAGAAAAGGCTCCGGCCGGGGTTGAGCTGGTAACTATCACGGC
>DRHE01000226.1 GCA_011049745.1 Spirochaetales bacterium
TTGCCCTTTCTCCCAGTGTAACAGATAAAACTAGCGGCTTACTGGTTTTCCGCGGTAAGAGTTTTACTTTAGAGCCGGTCAGCACAAAAGCAGGAAGTGCGCTTGTCTCGGCAGAAGGAATTTTCTATATTGATCACTGGCTTCCCAATGCCTTTGAGCTTTCTTTCGATGTCAGCGGCCGCGCATTTGATGATCCGCGCCTTAAAACACCTCCCGGGCTATGGATCAAATATCGTTTCGGACCTGTTCTCACAGACGGCTTTGCCAGAGGCAGGCTTGATCTCCATGTTTCCCCCCAGACGATTCGCCTGCAGGGTGATATACTGTTGGACAGCTGCCGAATTGCCATTGATCAGAGCCGAACCGAGGAGGCAGTTGAGATTCCAATTTCAGTAGATCTCAACCTTAAGACAGGCAAGAGGGTAGAGTTTTTCTGGCCCTCCATTAATTTTCCCGTAATCCGCACCTACGCCAAACAGGGTCACATAATGACGGTGTCCACTGATCAGGAGACAAATAGTTTCAGCCTGTCCGGAAAAATTGACATTCGCGGCGGAGAAATATTCTATTTTGACCGCAGCTTTTATTTAAAAGAGGGTAATATTTCCTTTGTCGAGAGTTATGAAGAGTTTGATCCGCGGATCAAGGCTTTAGCCGAAATTAGAGAGCGGGATGAGAATAATGAAGAGATAAAGATCTATCTGCAGGTGGATAACCGGCTAAGCCAGTTCTCACCGCGTTTTTTCTCTGAGCCGTCCCGCCCGGATACCGAAATTTTAAGCCTTATCGGCGGCTCATTAGCAAATCGTTTTCAGGAAAGTGGTTTCGGCGTTTCCGCTGTTTACCTGACAAGTGATGTAGTAAGCCAGTTTGGAATTCTGCGTCCATTTGAGCGGGCAGTAAGGGAAGTATTAAAACTTGATCTATTTACTATTCGTACACAGCTTGTACAAAATGTATTAATAGATAAAATACTTGGTGAAAAAACAATTGGCAATGTGGTTAACCCACTTGACAATACCACCCTCTCTCTTGGAAAGTATCTTGGTACTGACCTCTTCCTTGAGATGGTGGTTAGATTTCAGGCGGCCAATGTGACCGAAAGCGGATTATATACCGAGAGTAGAGTGCAGACTGAAGGAGAGATAAACTTTGAATGGGCAACGCCTTTTTTTCTTCTGGAGTGGTCCTTTGCTCCCAAACATCCGGAAGACCTATTTCTAACTGATAATTCCTTGGGATTACGGTGGTCATATTCCTATTAAACAGCAGAAATAGCTGAATTTCATTAAGGAGACCTTATGTCGAAGCTATTATTGATTATTTTTTTACTTTTATTACCCTTTTTTGCGCTTTTTGCTCAGGAGGAAGAAGAATGGTATCTTGGTAAGCCTATTGCTGATATAAAGATTTCCGGATTAGATACTGTATCCGAAAATGAACTACTGCCCCTGGTGCGCCCATATATAGGTGAAAACTTCGATCTGGATATTTTCTGGGAAATGCAGGCCAGGTTGTACGCATTGGATTATTTTGAGGAAATTGTATCAAATGCTCTGCCCGGTGATGAAGAAAAAACCAGTGTAATTATTGAATTCCTGGTTACCGAAAAACCTACCGTCTCTAAAATTGTAATTAAGGGCGCTCACCATCTGCGCAAAGGTGAGATTCTCGATACTATTCTCCTAAAAAAAGGAGATATGGTAAGTCAGACCAAGGTAGATTTGGATTCAGACGCAATAAATGAGCTCTATATACAGAAGGGTTTTATGGCTGCCCAGGTTTCGGGAAAAGTTGAAATGGTTGATGAGGATAATACGGTAAGGGTAAGCTTTGAAATCATAGAAGGATCGCAGACCACAATAAAGGAGATTTCCTTTTCAGGCAATTCCTTCGCCTCAGACAGCACCCTGCGCAAGGAAATGAAAACCAAAGCCCAGGCTCTTTTTTCCAAGGGCATCTTCCAGGAAAGCAAGCTGGAAGAGGATATCTTAAGAATCCGGGATTATTATGGTGAAAATGGTTTTATTGATGCCAGGGTAGTAAAGGTAGACCGAACCGAGGAAAAAGATCCGAAAAAGGATAAAAACTACCTGCTGCTCACTCTTTTTATTGAAGAGGGAGAGCAATATACCTATGGCGGCATGAAATTTGAGGGGAATAATATTTTTTCTGATGAGGAGCTGGATAAACTGGTCCGTCAGAAAGAGGGAAGCATACTTGATAAACTTAAGCTGGAATCTGATTTTCAGCGGGTAACTAACCTCTATTATGAAAATGGTTATATATTCAACATAATTGACCGGCAGGAACAACGGGATGAGGTAAAAAAAGATATTGTTTTCCTGGTACGCATTATTGAGAAAGACCGTGCCCATATTGAAAATATAATCCTGAAGGGTAATGAAAAAACAAAGGATTTTGTGATTTATCGTGAACTGCCCTTTGAGGTAGGCGATATATTTAATAAAGCCAAGATCATTCAGGGATTGAGGAACCTCTACAATCTTCAATACTTTACCTCCATTACCCCGGAAACCCCGCAGGGGAGCGTAGAGGGGCTTATGGACCTGGTAATAAATATAGAAGAGGGAAGCACAGCCAGTATAAACTTCGGCATTATGTTTTCCGGCGGTGATTACCCGATAAACGGGATGATCAAATGGACAGAGAACAACTGGCGGGGCAGGGGACAGACCTTCGGCCTGGAAATGGAGCTTTCTACATTAAGGCAAATGGGATCTATCTCCTTCAGGGAACCCTGGATGTTCGGGACCCGTTGGTCAGGGGGCGTTAATTTTTCTCTTGAACATGCTATCGTTCCCAATATCTACCAGGATATTCTGCCGCCCATCTTCACCGGATATGAAGATGAGGCCTTTCCTGATCCCTATACATCCTGGGAGCAATACCAGGAGGCCTTAGCCAATGGCGAAACTCCTCCCTATCAGTATAACATGAAGTATACCAGCTGGAAGGTATCAACCGGAATTAATACGGGCTATCGCTATTACACACCCCTGGGTTGGCTTGGTATACGCTCGGGATTCACTACCAGCCTGGAATTGCTGACCTATGATGAAACCCTTTACCGGCCCTTTGATCCGGAGGTGCGGGCCGGCCTGGATAACTGGAGTATAGTGAACAAGCTGGGAAATACACTCTACTGGGATAAACGTGATTATTTCCTTAATCCCACAAAAGGCTTTTACCTGGCCCAGGGGCTATCCTTTACCGGCGGTTTTTTATTTGGCGATCGCCACTATATACGTACGGACAGCACGGCAGAGGGCTTTATGACCCTTCTGGATCTGCCCCTTTTTACCAACTGGAATCTGAAAGTAGTCCTGGCAACCCATGCGTCGCTCTCCTTAATTCTGCCCCAGTTCGGCAAAGAGGATCCTATAACCGTACCAACCGATCTACTCTATATTGACGGCATGAATGTTGCCCGCGGCTGGCCATTGATCAAGGAGCAGGAAGCAGTATGGGATAATCGCCTTGAGCTGCGCATACCCATAGCGGAGCAATTTCTATGGTGGACATTTTTCTTTGATGCAGCCGCCTCCTGGGATAAACTGGAGTTTATGTCAGATACGTCCATTGAAGATTTCTATTTCAGCCTGGGCGGCGGTATCCGTTTTACAATTCCCCAGTTTCCAATACGCCTTTATATGGCCCAGCGCTTTCAGATAGAGGATGGTAAATTGCATTGGATTGACGGCAATATGCCCTTTTTCGGGCTGCGGCTGGACTTTGTAATTTCGCTGGGCGGCGATACTTTCTAGGAGGAAAATATTGAAAAGGGTAAATAGAATTATCTTGCTCTCTGCACTTCTCTTTCTGGTCTCCGCGATTCTCTTCTCCGAACAGTTGACCAGGATTGGAATTATCGACATCGAAAAGGTCTACTCCATCTACTTCCGAGAATCCAGGACCGTTATGGATCTGCAGGAAAAGCAGAATGCAATTCTTAGGGAGATCCAGCGGATAGACGACCAGATATTGACTCTGGAGAATAGAAAATTGGAAGCGGAGATGCGCGGCGACCAGGAGAGCGCTCTAAAGCTTGACAGGGAAATTTTTGACAGGAAACAATACCTTGAAGATTACAAACGCATCAAAATGCAGCAGCTTAAAAAATTAGCCGAGAATCTCTATCAGTCTGATGAATTCCTGGACGAATTGCTCGAAGCAATCAACTTCGTTGCCGAAAGCGAGGGTTTTTCCATTATCCTGAATAACAGCAAACAATTTAAGCAATTTTTCTTTTATTACACCAAAGAAGTGGATATCACAGATAAGGTTATTCAGGAATTAATGAGCCGCGCAGGTAGAAATACAAATCAATAGGCTATGATAGCTCAAAAGTTTGTTATTTTAACAAGAAATATTAAAGTCCAGCGCCCGAATATATATGTTGGACTTTTATTTAAGAACTTCGGATGCGGATGTAATCTGCGATGGGAATAGAGTTTTTTTGAAGAGATTATTATGTATCGACCTGGGCAGCCGCAGGGTTGGACTTGCGCTCTCAGATCCCTTGAAACTTTTTGCATCTCCTTTTTTAACCCTGAACTTCACCGGTAAAAAAAAACTGATAGCTGAACTGCTCCCGATAATCGAGAAACAGGATATCGAAAAGGTTATAATCGGCTACCCCTTGAATGAAAACGGGACTGAAAGCCAGGGCTGCCGGCGCTCTGAAGAGCTTGCCCGGAAGCTTACAGCCAGGGGTATCAAGACTGAGCTGTGGGATGAACGCTACACCAGCCTGGCCGCTGAAAGTATCTTAAAAGAGGCCGGCCTTAACTGGAGAAAAGCGATTGATAAAA